>DATBNJ010000147.1:0-6508 GCA_036554385.1 Marinagarivorans sp.
TGAAAGGATTAATTTGGTTGAATAGCTGCAAAACTGCTTGAGTTAACACTATGAGATATTGCGTCAACTGCCACAGTCCCTTAACCTTTGTGGCCGTATTATCCGCGCTCAACCCCGCGCGCATTCGCTGCACCACCTGTAAGCATACGGCGAAGGTTCATACCGGCTACGCCTTATGCGCCAGCGCCCTTGTTTTGGCGGTTTTACTCGGCGCCACAGTAGTCGCTAACTATTGGGGCTACGGCCTAGCGACGGCAATTGCAATCATCATCGCATTTAGCGCGTTGTTTGAGTGCATCTACTACTGGGCGCTTCAACGCGGCATAATCCCCAGCGATTTAATCACTCGCGAATCGCTTACCAGCACTGCAACGCACAGTGAGGCGACGCAAACACAGCAATAACGTTACTGCACCGCTAAACGCTGGCAAGCAAAACCTCTCGTAGTATCACGAAAACAGGCGGCCTGCGATATTCGCAGCGCCTCACAATCATCATAATTTAAGGCAACTGCACCGAGATTGTTAAATGTTCAAAATTTTCCCACCCAAACGCTACCGCCAACGCTGCGCCCTGCGCACAATTACTTTCGCGTTTTTATTCGCAGCCTCGGCTGCAAGCCAAGCCGACTGCGAATACGCCGAGTTAATTAGTGCCATTAAAGCCGGTAACGCTGAAGGCGTGGCCAGCTATTTATCACAAGATTGCAGCGCCAGCGCCCCATCGCCAACCTCTATTAGCGCGCTAGAGCTTTCACTCATTTTAAATAAAACAGGTATTTTTAAGCAGCTCGTCAAAGCCGACGAGAGCTTGGTGGAAACCCATGGCGTTAATGCACTCGCCGCAGCGTGCAACATTAACGTGAAGAACAAAGAGGCCATCGAAATGTTGACCGCAAAAGGGGTTGATATCAACACCATGTCGGCCAATGGCTTTTCCTGCTTATACAATGCCGCCGTCGTGCCCGATCTCGAGTTTTTTAATTACCTAATCACGCTGGGTGCCAACCCTAACGCCCAAATCGTCCCAGATCCGATGTATAAAATTGACCACCTCATTAGCGTCAAAGCGTTTATTAAACGCCGTGCCGAAGCCTACCAACAGCTTGATCAAGCGGTTACCGAGGCCGCGAATAACAAATAGCGTTTACGCCATTTGCGCAAGGCGCAGATTATTTAGATGGGTTCGCGCAATCGTGCGATTGGGTATGCCCGCACACAAATAAAAAAAGTCGGCAAAATTGGCCATCACCGGGAAGCGCCGCGCGTGATTTTTCACAAACAGAATATTCCGGTATTCGCCATCGTACTTAATGTTGGCGTACAGATGATTGGCGGGAACCTGGGTTATGCGCCGGCGTAGCTGCGTAAACTGCTTGCTAAACATCGGGTCGATTAAGCAGTGCTCGGCGTAATCGAAGGCACCGTGCAAAAAGGGTATAGAACAGCAGGCTAGACAAACATCTTCGACGGTCATAGCCGGGTGGCTTTGCGGCGTAATCACCACAAACTGCCCAGCCACGCGACAATAGGAATGGCAGCGAATATTGTCGTCAAAATGGCTTAACGGCTGCGCTAGGAATTGCTGGTCGAGAAATATCGCCAGGGTTTTACGCAGCTGCTCGCTGCAAAACAGGGCGCGCTTTTTGTGCTGGCGCAATAACAAGTACTTGAGCAGTCGCCCCAGCCCACCTTGATGCAGGCGCCGCACGCGGGCTTCGTAATTGCGATAGCCCTCCACAATCAAACCGCCCTCCATGGCGGCAATGTACATAAAATACGAAACGCAGCTAGCCGATATGAGGTTTACGTGGTCAAGGCCGGACAGCCGTTCACGCCCGAGCTCGCGCAAAATCGGGTACTGGGCTGTTCCATTGGGTCCGGTGCCGGCGAGCGTCAGTACATTGTTTTCCCTCACGGCCAAACGGCGAATAAACTCGCTGATAGGCTGACTTTCCATAACCCTTCCTCTGCACTTTCGGTTCCGCAGTGTCGGCTCAGACGCACCACACCAAGAGAGTAACAACGCGCTGTGGCGATGCCGCGCAAGGTTGCTGATGCGCTCTTAGCGGACAAAAGCGAGGCGTTCTGATTCAGCAACCACAATGCTTCACTTATATAGTCACTGATCCAAACATGGTCAAGCACACCAGTGACAGCATTATTAGCCTTTTGGCAACTAAATCCGCGTACCTCCAACAACTTAATCCGTCAGCACCTATGCACCGAGCGCCAGCACTGGCATCGCAAGCGATTCAGCGAAGCCAGCTCAGTTTTGGCGCTCTAAAAATAAGTGGCGTTGAAAGCGTTTAGCTGGCCGGCAATCACGGGTCGCAGCCAACGGACAAAGCGTAACCACGGCCGGCCTGTCAAAGAGGCCTTTGCTAAACGGTTGTTATTCTGGCAAAGGGCACAAGCCGGTTACAGCCACAACAGGTGAGTAGAATAGAAAAGCCAGAATCCCCAAGGGAATAAAACAATGCGGCTTTAATAACCTCGTTAGCACCGCATGGGCGCTATTTGCAAAAAATTGGCGAAGCTACGTAAAGTGAGACTAAAAAAACAGATAGTGAGACTTGAATTTATAGGTCTCGCAGTGACGAGAGTCACAGATTATGTTTTAATCCGTGCTACCTTACCGCGTCTTCAATTTGAGGTGTAAAGCATTGAGCATTCGTGAGTGCGCCCCGACAACCGTCGAGCGCCAGAGCACAAAAGGACCGTTTGTACTACGTTCATTCGAGCGTAACGAAAGCTACACTATCAATAATGGCACTGTAGTGGGCCGTGAATTGGACTGTGAAGTGTGTCTTCAGTACGCCAAAGTTTCTCGCTACCACGCCAAGTTTGTAGTGGTCGATCGCGCCCTGTACATCGAAGATTTACAGTCCAGCAACGGTACCTATATCAATGGCAAGCGCATTTTTTCGCGCCTGCCCATTTCGATTGGCGACGAGATTAGCTTTGGCGACAAGCACTACCGCATGACCAGCGAACAAGGCGGCCATGGCGACGAAACCCAGCTGTTTGTGCCCTCCAGTGTCAAACCGCAAAATACCGGCGGTGGATCCATTTTTCAGCCCTCGTTGGTGACTTCGGAGCCCGAACCCAAAGAACCTGAGCCCGCACCGCAGCCGGCTTTTTTGAAGGAGGCTTTTGCCCCTCAGGAAAACTCACCTAAACAAGCCCCCAAACCCAAGGTTGAGGCGCAACCCAGCGCGGAAGGTTCCTACACCCGCTTATACTCGCCGAGCCAAATCATGTCGATGGCGCAGCGCAACCTCGATCATCACGCCGACCTCGATATCGGCAGCGGCCCGCGTTTTATCATTTTAACAGCGCCACTGCGCGGCAAAGTGTGCCCGATTGGACTGCCCGAGGCCGGAAGCTCGATAATGATTGGGCGCGACAAAGAGTGTGAAATTTGCATACCCGAGGCATCTGTCTCGCGCCATCACGCCACGATTACCTACTCTGGCCTGCAGTTTCATATCGACAATACCCATGCCGCCAACGCAATACACATAAACGGTGAACTCCAAAAGGACAGCGCGATCCTTCGCCATGGCGATAAAGTCCAGCTTGGCCGTATTGACGTGTTATTTCGCACCGACGTGAAACGCGACAACGCAAGCACACCTAACACCGCAGAAACGGGCTTGCGCCCTTACCAAAAGTGGCTGCTTGTCGGCATGGCAGTCACGGCCTGCGCACTGGTCACTGGTGCCATCCTGCTTAACGGCGGCGTTTAACTTTAGTTTGGCGCCCAACCGCTCAGTCGCGTTCAGTAACGCAAGGCCCTTGCCCTGAACACCGCTGTCCCAAGTTCGCGCTAACCCCCTGCCCCCACTCCCGCCAAAGTCAATGCACAGCGATTTGTGTTCGCGGCGCCCACCACGGGCGTTTCGCAGCATTGCGCCACCAGCAAAACGGCAATCGAGCGCCGCTCGTCTACACTTCACCAATAGCGTTTTATTTTCAGTGTACCCAATGAAGCCAGCCGCCCTACATTTGATCATCGCATGCCTGGGCTACTACCTTGCCGGTCTTTTTGGCTTGATGCTGGCCATTCCCCCCGGCTTCGCGTCGGCGGTTTGGCCAGCGGCCGGTATTGCGGTTGCGTGCGCCATGATGCTGCGCCCTGCAGCGGTAATCGCAGGCGTAGCCATTGGGTCTTTTAGTCTAAACCTCGGGGTTATCAGCGGTAATTTCAGCGCTTTCAGCCTTAGCATGTTCGGACCGGCTTTGTGCATCGCATTCGGCGCGAGCTTGCAAACCTTGTCGGGCTACCTACTTTGGCAAGCCCTAGTTAAAAAGGAAACAACGCTCAACTCGCCCAAACATATTTATCAATTTCTGTTAATTATTGCCCCCGTTTGCTGCTTAGTATCGGCCGTGGTGGGCACCACAACGCTGGCGCTATTTGGGCTCGTCAGCAGCAACGGTATCGCCTTCACAGGTATCACTTGGTGGGTCGGCGATACCATTGGCGTGATCTTGTTCACCCCACTTGTGTTAACGCTCGCGCGCAAAAATAACGATACCCGCACGCGAGCAACCATCGTGGCACCAACACTGTTGATTTTCACCGGCATTCTGCTCCTGTTCCTGTCGTCGCTAAAAGCGCATGAAAAAACCATCCTACAAGAGGTCAAACGCAATGCGCTGTATTTTCAAAATAAAGTACACGAGCGGCTAACCATCTCAGAGCATAAACTCGCGGTTTATTCCGCGCTTTACAACACCGCCGAAACCATCTCGCGCGAACAGTTCAACCGCATGAGTGAAACCTTCCTGCGCGACGACAATGCCATTAATGCGATCGGCTGGATCGAGATTGTGCCCCACGAAAAGCGCCAAGCCTTTGAAGCGGCCATACGCCAGCAAGGCTACCCCAATTTCACATTAACCGAGCTCACCGCCACTGGCGATCTGATCACCGCGCGCAAACGCGAGCAGTACTACCCGGTGACGTTTGTTTACCCGTTTCCACCCAACATCGCCGCCTTTGGGCTCGATCTGGGTACGGCCGCTAATCGCCTTGAGGCATTAGAGCTGGCCCGCGACAGCGGTGCCGTAGTGAGCACCCCCCCCGTGCGTCTGGCACAAGCCGTTGGCGATGAACGCGCCATTGTCATGTTCTTACCGATTTTTGATTTAAATTACCGCCGGCAATTCCACTCCCCTGAGTACGCCAAAGCTCATCTTAGGGGTTATATCAACGGCATCTTTGATATCAATGACATACTGGGAGACATCTTCGACGAAGCGGCCAAAAAACATTTTGGCATCAAGATCTATGATACGACCGCGCCAGGTGGGGCTGAGCTGCTGATAAGCAGTGGCCATAAACATCGCGCAAGTACCGACCCCATTCGTTCGCAGTTCACCTTCGGTCAACGCCAGCTCACGCTGGAGTTTTACGCCAACAGCCACTTTCACAGCAACACCCGCAACTGGGCGAGCTGGGCAATTTTAACCATTGGTTTTTTATTAGCCGCTATGCTGCAAGCGTTGCTGTTAGTACTCACGGGTACCCAAGAGCGCATTCAACGCGAAGTCGCGCGCAAGACAGCCGACCTCCTGCAAGCTAAACAAGACGCCGAAAAAGCCAGCCACGCAAAGTCGGCATTTTTAGCCAATATGAGCCACGAATTCAGAACACCGTTAAATGCCATTATTGGGTTCACCAACCTGTGTTTAAAAACCCCGCTCAACGATCGACAGGCGGGATTTTTAAACCGCGTGCAGCTCGCCTCAGAAAGCCTACTGGCGCATATTAATCAAACCCTAGAGTACTCCAAGATCGAATCACACACTTTAAAGCTCAAGTGCCAAGCCACCGAGCTTGTGCGCATTTATGGAAAATTAGAAGCCATGTTTTTATTGCAAGCGGAACAAAAAGGCGTGGCATTTTCCATTGAACTGCTGACCGAGCATCCGCGTTATGTCGTTACCGACCCACTGCGCTTAGAGCAAATACTAATTAACCTGTGTGGTAATGCGCTCAAATTTACCGACCAAGGCCATATTACCCTGCGCTCGACAGTAACCACTCAAGACGACAACAATTTGACCTTACGCATTGACGTGATAGATACCGGCATTGGTATTCCCCCAGAACACCAGCAAACGATTTTTGATGCCTTTCAGCAGGTGGATAACTCAACCAGCCGACGCTATGGCGGCACCGGGCTGGGGCTAACCATTACACGGCAATTAATCGAACTGCTAGGCGGTAGCATTGCGCTCAAGAGTCAACCGGGTAAAGGCAGCCACTTTACCCTAAGGTTAAACTGCAAACCGGCTCCTAGCGATTACCCGGCAAGCGATGCTGCCTCGCCCTCCCCCGAGCTTAGCCCGCAAATGCAGCTAAAAATATTTGAAGAAAACTTACAAGCAACGCAGCAAGCCGCCGGCGAAACCAAGCGCACGCAAACCACGGCAGCGCAAGATGCAACTCACGACGCAACTCACGACACAACTAAAGCACCGTCAATAACCGACGA
>DATBNJ010000153.1:0-15441 GCA_036554385.1 Marinagarivorans sp.
ACCAGTTGCTTACAACGACATCTGACGTTTTTGAGTCCATCGAAATTGTTGTTGATTCCAATAGCACCATGGGGAAAGTTGTTAGTCCTGCCGTCTCCCCAGTTCAACAGAGTGTTAAACCAACTGGTGGTATTGCTAAAACCGCTAATGTTCCCTGCTCAGAAGGCGGCTCCTTTGACTCCAGCATCAATATCGAGGGTGTTGACAATACAACCGAGTTAAGCGGTATAGAGGTACTTTCGGAAAAGGCTCTCGATGCAAATATCCGTTTTACTTATAGAGAGTGTGATGAACCCGTACACGTTTCATATACAGACAACGGTGATGCGGCTGAAACCAATGACCCTGTGTATGAAACGGATGATCAAGGCAATATTATTCACAATCTGTTAGATGGCATCTTCTCCGTTTCGCTTCGGACATCAACGGGTTCAGATACGAACGATGAGGACTACTCTGTTAGCGCCTTTATCGAAATGAAAGATTATTTTATTCAGCGCTACAGCGAAGGTTCAGATCCGGGCCGCCCTGATGTTCTAAACGGTGAAGTTGATCTTTCCTTGGTAACTGAAGATGGTTCCGATTATCTGATATCTCTATCGTCTAACCTTTTGAACAATAATAATTCAACGGGTGCAGGCTTCGTAAAAACGGCCTTTCTGGCGGACGGCGCAGTTACCTTAACAGACAGCTTTTCATTCCAAGCTTACGATTTGTCATTAAATGGCACCATTCGCAACATAGTTGTTGGTGGCGACTTTGATTACCAAATTTACACTACTGAAAACTTAGTAAGCAGCGGCTCCGAAGGTACTGTATTAGGCCTCCTGCCAGAGCCTTCAGCTGGCCAGCTAGCTATTACAACCAGTGAGGGTAATAGCTCTACTGCGACCGTGACCGATACAGGCTTGTATGTAGAGTCGATTATTAACGGCGTTGTAGAAACATCAACATGTACTTGGGAAGAAGTTAACAACAACGATTGTTAATTAAGCTTTTCAAGATAATACCTTAAGGCCCGCATACGCGGGCCTTTTTGCGTTAGAGGGTAAAAATGATTAATAGAACTCTTATTTGTTGCGCCATTCTTCTGTTACCAAACCTTGTCCAGGCGCAAAACCAAGGAGTACACTCAGGCTATATCGAGGCGGGATCTCTGGAATTTAACTGGAGAGAATTTGCCTATAATGATGACCCGTTCGATGATGATGAAGAAAATGAGATTAAAACGGTCGTGGTGGACGAAGATGGTAGTTTGGGCTCCTTAGCGGTAGGCTATAGCTATTATAGAGATGACCGCTTATTCTCAATTGAAATAAGTCAGAATCAAGGCAAGGTAGACTACTACGGACGTATACCTCTAGCCGGTGATAGAAACGACTATTGGGAACATCTCACAACCGACTACACAATTTATTCATTGGAAGCCACTTTTGGACACTACTTTGACGTCGATTATGTAACTCCCTTTGCGGCGATTATCGGTGGTTATTCGGCGCGAGAAAGAACAATCAACGGAATGTCACAATCGGTGACTCCAAGCGGAAGCCTGATAGATATAGAGACCATCAACGAGGACATGTCCTACTACTATTGGGCGGCACTTCTGGATATTGAGGTTTTTTCTTGGAACAATTTTTCGGCGAATATTGGCGCCAAATACAGACGCTCAGTTAAAAATAAACAAAAATTTGTCGAAAACAACGTTACGGCAGACCTAGAACCTTTGGTAGCTACTGAGATTTTGGCGTCGATCAGCTATGAATTTTTACCTTCATGGGAAGCTTCTCTGCGCTACAAAACAATAAATTCCAAGATGGAACAAAACTACCCAACTTCAGTACCGGATAGTATTGAGGGAATTGTCCAACCTCGCTCAGAAGAAGACCATAGCTACCTAGCCTTACGCCTGCAAAAATCCTTTTAAATTTGATCTAGCGCCTAACTCGCCCCCGTCGATAAGCGTGACTTTGGCGCTTGTCGGCGTTTTGGCTTGGCGCCCGCCGAACGTTTACCTTTAAAAGCCCTTTGCGGTTTAGGCGCTGCACTTTTAACTCCAGCTAACTTTGTCGCCTCTACCGCTTTCATTGTTTCGGGTAGTTGCTCTGTTAGCGACGCCATAAACGCATGGTAACTCGTTTGCTGATTGGCGATGCCATTGAGCTTGGACTCCCACTCGGCCGTCATGTCCGGCGTGGTGGCGCGTAGGGGGAGGCTGGCTATCAGGGCTCTACCAGCCTCTGTGGATAACACTGCTTTGCCTTGCCGCTTGATAAAACCGCGCTGCACCAATAAGTCGAGAATACCGGCGCGCGTCGCTTCGGTGCCTAAGCCATCGGTTTCTTTAAGTATTTTACGAATATCCGCATCTTGCACATAACGGGCGATGCCTGTCATTGCAGTAATTAAGCTTGCATCTGTGTAGGCTTTCGGCGGCGAAGTCTGTTTTTCAACAATCTCGCCACGCTCACAAAGCAACACCTGGTCTTGCTTAAGCGAGGGAAGCTCATTTGCAAAGTCTTGTATTTGGCTTTTTGAATCCGCTTGCGGCTCTTGCTCCTGCTTTTGCTCCTTACTATGGCTAGGAAATAACACCTTCCAGCCGATATCCACAATGCACTTCGCCTTGGCCACAAAATCACCCGTTTGAATTTTTACTCGCACAACAGTTTCGTCATATCGATGATGCGGGTAAAACTGTGCAAGGTATTGCGTGGCAATCAACGAATAGACTTGTGCTTCGGCCTCGGTCAAGGATGTGCGCGAAAGCCTTCTTGCGGTGGGAATAATGGCATGATGCGCCGTGACGTTCTTGTCGTTCCAGGCCTTAGTTTTTAAGACTAAATCAGCATCTGTGCATGCTCCGCTCAAGCGCTGGCTATTATGCGCCACAGCCTGAACAACCGTTTTGGCCTCTTTGTGGTGATCGAGCGGTAAATAACGGCAATCAGACCGAGGGTAAGTGATCAGTTTATGCTTTTCGTAGAGCCCTTGGCAGATATCGAGCACGGCCTTAGCTGTGTGGCCAAAGCGCTTTGAGGCATCCACCTGCAGGCTCGACAAACAATGGGGTAGCGGTGCAGGCTGACTTTTATGCTGCTTTTTAATGGCTTTGACAACGCCCTGTTGGCCGGTAATACGACCGGCCACATTTTGCGCTAGCGCTTTAGATAGAAGCCGGCCATCGTCATCACAATACCCTTGACACGCGTCACTAGGCTGCCATTTAGCCAGAAAAGTCTCGTTATTAGCGGTTTGCAAATGGGCAAAAACCTCGTAAAAGGGTTTGCTAACAAAGTTGGCAATAGCATTATCCCGTGCAACCACTAGCCCTAAAATGGGCGTTTGCACTCGGCCTACCGACAGTACGCCGCGAAAACCCTGTTGCTGGCCTTTTAGGCTGCAAAGCCGCGTCATGTTAATGCCGTACAACCAGTCCGCGCGCGATCGCGCTAACGCCGAAGCCGACAAGGGCGCAAACTCACGGTTATCTTTAAGCTGATTAAGCGCTCTGGCAATGGCCGGAGCATTTAAATCATTAATGAGACATCGCTCGATGGACTTACCACTTTGTGTGGCACCTGTGTAATTGAGTACCTCGTCCACCAAGAGCTGGCCTTCGCGATCTGGGTCACCAACATGCACGATGGAAGACGCCCGTTTGATTAAGCGGGTTAAAACAGTGAGTTGCTTGCGTGTTTTCGCTTTTGGTTGGTATTGCCACTGTGGCGGTAATATCGGCAGATGCTCCAATCGCCACTTTTTATAATCCGGGTTGTAATGCTCAGGCTCCGCAAGCTCTAGCAGATGACCTATGCACCAACTTACGACATCGCCGTTAGCCAAAGTGATGCAGCCGTCTTCTTTGGCGCTCGATGTTGCAGATGGCAGCGCAGCCGCAAGAGCACGTGCTAGACTCGGTTTTTCAGCAATATATAACTTCATACAGCAATCCCGCCCTAAAGACTGTTTAAGTGTACAGTAATTTTACGGAATTTGCGCAAGAACAAAAGAGCATATCAATGACCAACGCTAAAACTTTGCTTGTTAAGCTTCAATCCTACTTGGCGGTAGAGCAGCATGTACCTGACAGTAAACGTATTAATGAGACTATCGAACAGTGGCTCGCGAGCTTAGCAGAATCAGTAGTAGCGGCACTGCTCGAAACTCAGCCCGAGCAGTGGCAAACGCAGTGGCACCGAGTGCTGGCCTGTAGCCAATTTGCCCGCGATCAACTGCTGGTAGCCAAACAATCAAAAACTTTGCTGCTGTCGGTGCTACCGAGCGTAGCCAACCAATGGACGCGGGATGACTATCAGGCATCGCTACACTGTTATTTAAGCGATTCACTAGACGACAAAACGCTCGATGCCGGCCTGCGTCAATGGCGCAATGCAATGATGGTTAGAAGTATTTGGCGCGATATCAATCGCTTGGCTAAAACGCTAAAAATCACCGAAGAACTCACCCTCATGGCCGATGTCGCCGTGAGTTTTACCCTGCACCACCACTACACCCTGTTGGCCAAAAGCAAAGGAGTGCCGGTAAACGAAAACAAGCAAGCTCAGCCCATGCTGGTTATTGGCATGGGGAAGCTTGGTGCCTATGAGTTAAATTTAAGTTCCGATATCGATTTAATTTTTGCGTATCCGGAAGCCGGCCAAACAACGGCAAGCCCGATTAATGGCAAAAGCATCAGCAACCAGGAATTTTTTACCCAACTTGGACAAAAACTCATCAAATCGTTAGACGCACAAACCGTTGATGGTTTTGTGTTTCGAGTCGATATGCGTTTACGCCCCTATGGTCAAAGCGGCGCGCTGGTGAGTAATTTTGATGCCCTCGAAAATTATTACCTTACCCAAGGCCGCGACTGGGAGCGCTATGCGATGGTCAAAGCACGGGTAATGGCATGTTCGGCTGGCGACAGTGAAAACGCCATAAGTACAAACGCCGCCACCGATGAGCTCATGGAGCTATTGCGGAATTTTACTTACCGTAAATATGTAGATTTCTCGGCGATAGAAGCATTGCGCGACCTAAAAGCCCGAATTCGCCAAGAAGTAAAACGCCGGCGACTGAAGGGTAACGTCAAGCTTAGCGAGGGCGGTATACGGGAGGTTGAGTTTATCGTGCAGGCGCTACAGCTAATTCGTGGCGGCCGTGATTATCAGCTGCAAACCCAGTCATTACAGGTCGCCCTCAACGCGCTAATCGAATTAGAGGCAATTCCCGCCGACGCCGCGCACGCCCTAATGCATAGCTATTTGTATTTGCGCGATGCTGAACATGCGATTCAGGCATGGCAAGACAAACAAACCCAAGACTTGCCCGCGGACGATGCCGGCCAATGGGCGCTTGCACACGCAATGGGCGCACGAGACTGGCTGAGTTTTGAACAACAACTTAGGCAACATATGGCACTAATCAGTCATCAGTTCGCCCAAGTTATCGCCGATAAAGAAGACGCAAAAGACAACCTCGTCGCTCAAACGTGGTATTCCGTATGGAACGAAACTGACGAAAAGCTGCTAATTGACCTTTTCGACCACGTTGATTTTGACAGTGCCGAATGTGGTGCCAGAGCGCTGTATGGGCTGCACCATGCACCACAAGTGCTTGCTGTGGATAAAACAGGGGCTGATCGCCTTAACAAGTTTATCCCGCTGTTACTGCAAAAGCTGAGCACCAAGCCAAAGGCGGGGCAGACGCTGTTGAGACTACAGCCCTTTATTATCGCCATTGCCCGTCGCAGCGCTTACATATTGCTGCTGATCGAAAACCCAGCAGCGCTCGACCAGCTTATTATTCTCAGCGAAGCCAGCCCTTGGATGCCCGAGCGCCTAGCGGCCCACCCAGCATTACTCGATGAGCTTTTAAGCCCTCAAAGCCTATACCAAACCCCCAACAAAGAAGAGCTCAACGCAGAATTACAGCAGACACTACTGCGCATCCCCGAGGACGATCTGGAGCAACAAATGGAAGCGCTGCGGTATTTTCGACAAGCCCATAGCCTTAAAGTGGCCGCTTGTGAGGTGACCGGCAAGATGCCTCTAATGAAAGTCAGCGATTACTTATCAGAACTGGCCGAAGTTATTTTGCAGTATTCACTCAATCTGGCGTGGCAGCAGATGGTTGCCAAGCATGGCTTGCCCGGCGGACAAACCAACAGTGAACCGAGCTTCATTATTGTCGGCTATGGCAAGCTCGGTGGTATTGAGCTAGGCCATAGCAGCGACCTCGATCTGGTATTTATTCACAATGCCGACGCTCAACTCGAAACAATTTCCGTTGCAGGGCAGAAGTCACTGGACAACCACACTTTTTATACTCGGCTAGGGCAAAAAATTATCCACTTACTCAATACCAACACACCATCGGGCATACTCTACGAGGTCGACATGCGACTTCGCCCGTCGGGCAACTCGGGCATGCTGGTGAGCACGCTGACCGCTTTCGAGAAGTACCAAGCAAATTCAGCGTGGACTTGGGAGCATCAAGCGCTCGTGCGCACCCGCGTAGTTGCGGGCAATGGCGAGCTTGCACAAGATTTCTATGGCGTTCGCAATGCGATTTTGCGCCAGCAACGCGATCAACAAAAGCTAGCAACCGATGTGGTGGATATGCGACATAAAATGCGCAAGCAACTCGGTAGTAGTGCCAAAGAAAAAAACGCCGGCGAATTTCACCTCAAGCAAGACGCAGGCGGCATTGTCGATATCGAGTTTATTGTTCAGTACCTTGTCCTGCGGCACGCTCATCAGCACCCATCGCTTATCAACTACTCCGATAATATTCGTATTTTAGAAGCGGTAGCGCAAGCCGCCTTATTGCCCGAAGCTACTGTTACCACGCTGATTGATACCTATAAACAGTATCGAACCTTAACCCATCAACTCGCTTTGCAGCAGCAGTCAAATCGCGTTAAACACGAGCAAATTAGCACCCTACAAGGGCCTATCGTCGAGATATGGAATCAGCTTTTTCAGCAAGAAACCGACGCCTGACCATCACTAGAACTTGCAGGGCTATTCTATTCAGCCCGTTAGCGAATAGCGGCCTCTAACACAAAAACCGCGTGCATCAAGAAGCTACCGTCAATCGGCGATTTATGTTTCAATAGTGGACTTGGCCCATGCCTACTGCAGCCTGCCTTGTGCAACTCGGAAAACCCGAACTCGGCTGCCTAAAGTAGCGGCTTGCGCGCTGCCCAAGAGTCCATCGCGCAATTCGAAACCTACAAGTCTTTCGCGCCACTATCGTTTTAGCAACCGCACCGCCCACTGAACGCCAGTACCCGCGGGCGCAGGCCAACGTTAATTGCTGCCAAATGTTGGGAAAGATAGCATTTGGCATAAACTGTTAGTCAACTTAACAAGTCATCTCGTGCTTTGATGGCACTCGAGGCCAAGGCTTGTTAACCGAATTTAAAGCGAATTGAAGAGAGTAACCCTATGAATTTTGCCGATCGCGATGGCGTAATTTGGTTTGATGGCGAAATGGTACCTTGGCGCGATGCTCGCGTTCACGTACTGACACACACACTGCATTACGGCATGGGTGTTTTTGAAGGCGTACGCGCTTACCACGCCGGTGACAAAGGCAGCTGTATTTTTAAACTGCAAGAACACACCGACCGCCTTTTTCGATCTGCGCACATCATGCGCATGGACATGCCTTTCAGCAAAGACGAGCTCAACGAAGCTCAGCGTGCCGTGGTAAGGGAAAATAACCTCGACGAAGCTTACTTACGCCCCATGGCATTTTTAGGCTCAGAGGGCATGGGCTTGCGCGCCGATGGCCTTAAAACGCATATCATCGTTGCCGCGTGGAACTGGCCTTCGTATATGTCACCCGAGGCCAAAGAGCAGGGCATTAAAATTCGCACCTCTAGCTACACGCGCCACCACGTCAACATTACCATGTGTAAAGCCAAGGCCAATGGCAACTACATCAACTCGATGCTAGCGCTGCGCGAAGCGCTAGACAGCGGCTGCGAAGAGGCACTGCTACTCGACAACGAAGGCTATGTCGCCGAAGGCAGTGGTGAAAACTTCTTTATGGTTCGCGACGGCATTATCTACACCCCAGAGCTAACCAGTTGCTTAGACGGTATTACCCGCAAGACCATTTTCCAATTGGCGGAAGATTGTGGTTACCAAATCCGTGAAAAACGCATCACCCGCGACGAAGTCTATGTCGCCGATGAAGCCTTCTTTACCGGTACGGCAGCCGAAGTTTTGCCCATCCGAGAATATGATGGTCGCATCATTGGCGAGGGCAAGCGTGGCCCAGTCACCAGTATTTTGCAGGATTTATACTTTAAAGCCGTGAAAGGCGAGCTGCCCGAGCACACCGACTGGTTGAGCGCCGTGCGTTAGGGTTTAACCCCTAACGCCGCCCTTGGTATTTGAGGGTGGAGCTAAATAGCTCACTCGGTAAAGGCGCTTAATAGGCGCCTTTTTTGTGCTAAATACTTGGATTGAAGTGAAGGTTTTGAGCATCTCGACGCATGCACTTACGATAGGCTAAGATGCAAGCAGCCCTTTGTTAAACGCTAATACCGCTTATCACCGAGTTTATAAGCTTACCCTATGCAACAATAAAGTATTGAATAGTCGCAAAAACGCTTTTAACAACCTTACAGTGAAAATATGCCCTACTTTAAACTGATTATTACTGCTGCATTACTAACGATTATTGGCGCTGGCATTGCTATCTTTCAATCCTCCAAGGAAGGCAGTTTGACCATCGAGCACGCCTACCAAAAGGCATTACAGTGCAACGACAATAAAGACTTCAATTGCGCGCTAGACAACATTAATGCGATTTTAAGTGTAGATTCGAGCCACGAAGCTGCCAAGCAGTTGTTGGAAATAACCAAAACACAACGAGCAACTTTCACTGAAGAGCAGGCGCGCATCAATATTCAAAGCTGTGTTTCCAACATGGACCTCATCTGTGCACAAGAGACCCTAGTAACGCTTAAAAAAGCAGTGCCCACTAGCTCGCTCATCCCCAATTTTGAGAAAAAAATCAAGCGTATTCAAGATCAAATAGAGCTTAGCCGGCTAATCCCCGAAGCCTATAACTGCCTAAACGTTGCCCCTCTAACCGATAGCGCTATTCGCTGCGCGCAAGAAAACTTAGCGTCAGCCCAAGCGCTATCGCCAGAAGACCCAGCCGTAGTAGAACTCCAAAAAAAACTCAGTCGTGCTGAGCAGGGTTACAGCAATTAACGCACGCCGGTAAGGCTCAATTAACCGGCATAAGCTAGCGCGGTATAGGTACGTACGGCCAAAAAAACAATAAAAGTAAGTATTTTTATCGCAACTCAGCGAAACACACAAATGACGTTTCAGGCGAATAATTAGCAAAGCATTTTAGACAAGAAGCGAGGCAATGCACTTTGAACCCAACACCTCAGAATGAAGATTTTAACAACACCACTATCGACTCATCTCAAAAAAGCAATAAAAACATTATTTTGCTTGTTTATATTTTGCAAGCCACGTCTTTTGTCGTCGGTGTTACGTTTTTTATTGGCGTTGTTATCAATTACATAAAACGCGACGAGCTGGCGGGAAGTTGGCTGGCATCTCATAACCGCTGGCAGATGAGAACGTTCTGGTTCTCGCTACTTTGGACGGTTATTGGCCTCGTCACCTCGATGATAGTAATTGGCTGGGTAATTTTGCTAGTGAATGCACTCTGGGTGATTTATCGCATCGCCAAAGGTTGGATTTCCCTCAGCGAAAATAAACCGATGTATTCACTATAGTTCAAGCTAGCTATAAAACTTACATTGTTTATTAGCACACAACGAAACGCCATGAATGGCGTTGCAGGGAGGAGGCTAGCTCGACTGATACTTTAAATGGGCCAAAATACCATCGAGTTCATCGAGGCTCTTGTAATTAAACACGAGTTTACCTTTGCCCTTAGCACCGTGCTGAACCTTAACCGGCACACCCACGTGCTCAGATAAACCTTCTTCCAGCTTTTCGATATCGCTACTCGCACTGGTACTCGCGGCTTTGGGGGCTTCTTTGGCCTCTTGCTGGGTTTTACGCACCAAAGCTTCCGCTTGGCGAACGGAAAGGCCTTTAGCGATAATTTGCCGCGCAATACTGCGCTGTAAACTAGACGATAAGCTCAGTAGGCAGCGGGCGTGCCCCATCTCTAAATCGCCGTGCTCCAACAGCATGCGCACTTCATCCGTCAAATTGAGCAGTCGCAACAGGTTAGTAACACCCGTGCGAGATTTACCCACGGCATCGGCAACCTCTTGATGGGTTAATTCAAACTCATCTTGTAAACGCTTGAGCGAGACGGCTTCTTCGATAGGGTTTAGGTCTTCTCGCTGAATATTTTCGATTAGCGCCATGGCAATGGCGGCTTCATCATTTACATCGCGGATTACCGCTGGGATGGTATCGATACCCGCAAGTTGGGTAGCGCGCCATCGTCGCTCACCGGCGATAATCTCGTATTTATCATCGCCGACCGGGCGCACCACGATGGGCTGCATTACACCCTGTGCTTTGATCGAATCGGCAAGCTCCTGCAACGCCTCTTGATGCATATCGCGGCGTGGCTGGTACTTGCCGCGCTGCATAAATTCAACGGGCAAATCCATCAGCCTGCCGTCTTTTGGCCCTGGCTCTGCAACGGGCATATCAGCAGGATTTAACGGCTCGATGGTTTTACCCATAACCGTTTGTTTATCTGCCGCTTGCTTAGAGGCACTTCCCAACAGGGCATCTAAGCCCCGGCCTAAACCTTTGCGTTTCATGACGTTGTTTATCCAATCAGAGATTTAACTATCCGGCATGATGCCAGTGTAGTCAGCGTTCGTATCAATATTGATCGTCACCTTGTGATCCAAAGGTCACTCTGGCGCCGAGACGGCTTTTTTGCTGTTGCTATAGCGTTCTGGTTCGCAGCGTTTGATCACTTCGCCTGCTAGCGCCAAGTAGGCCAGTGCACCTTTGGACGTTTTATCATAGGCCAGTATCGGGATACCAAAACTGGGGGCTTCAGCTAAACGTACATTGCGCGGTATACAGGTGTGGTAGAGCTGCTCGCCAAAGTGTTGACTCAGCTGCGCTGAAACCTCACCCGTAAGGCTCATGCGCGGGTCGTACATAGTGCGCAAAATACCCTCAATTTTTAACTGCGGGTTTAACGCAGCCTGAACGGTATCTATCGTTTCCTTGAGCGACGATAGACCTTCAAGCGCGTAGTACTCACACTGCATGGGAATAATCACACCATCGCAAGCGGCCAGCGCATTCACCGTCAGCATATTGAGTGCCGGTGGGCAATCAATCAATATGTAATCGAAGGTGTCGGCCACGGTTTCAATGGCTGCAAGCAATCGACGCTCGCGGTTATCCACCTCGAGCAACTGAACTTCGGCAGCCGTTAAATCACTGTTAGCCGCCAACACAGAGAACTGTCCCTGTGCCGAATAAACAATGGCTTCGGCCATGCTGACATCGCCAGCCAAAACATCGTACACCGTATACTGCTGCAAGTTTTTATCCACACCGGCGCCCATGGTGGCATTGCCTTGCGGATCGATGTCAATCATCAATACTCGGCGCTTAGTCGCTGCTAGGGAAGCGGCCAAATTGACGGAAGTTGTGGTTTTACCTACGCCGCCTTTTTGGTTGGTAATGGCAAAAACTTTGGCCACAGCAGTCTCTCTTACAGTGTTGTATCTGTTTGATGGGTGGAACGCGGTTGCAGCTTGATAAGACAGCGCTCGGCATCGAGGCCTGGCACTGATAAAGGCTGAAAGCTGGCGACAATATAGTGTTTTTGGATTTGGCTCAACTCATCCACGGGGTTTTGCCCCTTCATTGCCCAAAAGGCACCATTTTGAGCCAATAAGTGCCCACTGCAGCTCACAAAATCAACAACCGAGGCAAATGCACGGCTGATAATCACATCAAACTTATCCACAGGCACAAGGTTTTCCACGCGTAGGTTTTGCACGGTAACATTCTTTAACCCCAACTCATTGACGACTTGAAAAAGAAAGCGAATTTTTTTACCGGCGCTGTCGAGTAGTGTGAACTGCGTATCGGGGAATAAAATCGCTAACGGGATACCGGGCAGCCCACCGCCGGTACCCACATCTAAGACGTTTTGGCCTTTAAAGTGGGGCGCCACCACAAGGCTATCCAACAAGTGAAGCGTCACCATCGCCTTGGGATCGCGAATCGCTGAGAGGTTATAGGCCTTATTCCACTTGATAAACAGAGCCAAGTAACGCATTAGCAAATCCTTTTGTGCGTCACTAACCGTCAAGCCAATCTCCGTTAACCCATCCTTTAAAAGTGAGTACTCACTATACAGCTGATCTCTCCAGTTCATACTATTTACCAGCGGCGGCCGCTGCAACCTGCTGCTTGCGCAAATATCCCCGCTTTTTCAGGGTTATCAGCAACAGCGAAACCGCCGCTGGCGTTACGCCCTGAATGCGCGTAGCGCGGGCAATAGTGTCTGGCTGACCCGCTATGAGTTTTTGTTTAACTTCGTTTGATAAGCCTTCGATCGTTGAATAATCAAAGTCGTTAGGAATTATCGCCTCAGAATGGGCCCGTAGCTTGGCAACTTCATCTTGCTGACGATCGATGTAACCGGCGTATTTGGCGAGAATTTCGACTTGCTCGGCCACTTGCGGGTTATCCACAGCCTCGCCTTTTAAGCCGGCAATATCCCCATAGGTGAGCTCTGGGCGTTTTAATAAGTCCAGTAGACTGTATTCGCGATTAATAGGCGCTTTTATTTTGGGCGCCAGCATGTCCGCTTGCGGGCTATTGGCTTGAATAAAGGTGGTTTTCATGCGCTGGTGCTCTAGCGCGACTAGCTCCCGTTTTTCACTGAATACCCGCCAGCGCTCATCATCAACTAAACCGAGTTGACGACCTTTTTCGGTGAGACGCATATCGGCGTTGTCTTCACGCAATAACAAGCGGTATTCCGCGCGGCTGGTAAACATACGGTAGGGCTCTTTGGTGCCCATCGTAATCAAATCGTCCACCAGCACACCAATGTAAGCTTGATCGCGCTCGGGGCACCAGCTTTCTTGCTCTTTAGCACGCAAAGCCGCGTTAGTGCCGGCCAACAAGCCTTGGGCACCCGCTTCTTCGTAACCTGTTGTGCCATTAATTTGGCCGGCAAAGAACAACCCATTAATGGCTTTGGTTTCAAAGCTGTATTTTAAATCTTGCGGGTTAAAAAAGTCGTATTCAATGGCGTAGCCCGGGCGGGTGATATGTGCATTCTCAAAGCCTTTGATAGAGCGTACAAGATCGAGCTGTACGTCGAAGGGCAAGCTTGTTGAGATACCATTGGGGTAAAGCTCGTGGGTGTTCAAGCCCTCGGGCTCAATAAAGATTTGGTGGCTATCTTTATCGGCGAAGCGATGCACTTTATCTTCGATAGAAGGGCAGTAACGCGGGCCTATGCCTTCGATAACACCCGTATACATCGGCGAGCGGTCTAGTCCGCCCATGATGATATCGTGCGTTTTTTGGTTGGTATGGGTAATCCAGCAGCACACTTGTTCGGGGTGATCCTCGAGCTTGCCCATATAACTCATTACCGGCAAAGGCTGCTCGCCCCACTGCTCCTCTAACGCGCTAAAATCGACGCTTTTAGCGTCAATACGCGGCGGGGTGCCGGTTTTCAGGCGTTCAACATTCAGCGGCAATTCTCGTAGACGATCAGCGAGCGCGAGGCTCGGTGGATCACCAGCGCGGCCACCGGAGTGGTTTTCTAAACCAATATGGATCTTGCCGCCCAAAAAAGTACCGGCCGTCAGCACTACAGAAGGCGCTATAAACTTAACACCCATTTGTGTGACAACACCTT
The DNA here is from genome assembly GCA_036554385.1 of Marinagarivorans sp. Lineage (GTDB taxonomy): Bacteria > Pseudomonadota > Gammaproteobacteria > Pseudomonadales > Cellvibrionaceae > Marinagarivorans. The sequence continues at coordinate 13,888 of DATBNJ010000153.1, forward strand.
TTACAGTGTCGCCCTCGACGATTAGGTCGTCGGCGGCTTGCTGGAAAATATCGAGATTGGGCTGATTTTCGAGAATCGAACGAATCGCCGCTTTGTACAAAGCACGATCAGCCTGCGCGCGCGTGGCGCGAACGGCGGGGCCTTTGCGGCTGTTTAGCACGCGAAACTGAATACCACCCTTGTCGGTTGCCAACGCCATAGCGCCGCCGAGCGCGTCGATTTCTTTCACCAAGTGACTTTTGCCGATGCCACCGATGGCTGGGTTACAGCTCATCTGCCCTAGGGTTTCAATATTGTGGGTCAGCAACAGGGTAGAGCAGCCCATGCGCGCAGCGGCTAAACAAGCCTCCGTACCCGCATGGCCACCACCGATCACAATCACGTCATATTTTTTAGGGTAAATCATGGCAAACAGCCCATAGGGAAAATGGGCTGGGATTATAAACTAAAAGTTGGGTGTTTAAAATTTGTACTTTCCCGATGGGCAATACACTTAATCACACAAATAACGACCGGCACCCTTAAAAAGCGAGCGCTGAACGATTACCTGTTGCCAAGTTAACTGCTATCAAACCTTGGGCACCCGCAGCAATATATAAAATGTCATGAACGGGGTGTAAAGCCATTTCAGAGATTGCTCCACCCAGCCCAGGGCCAGAACCGAGCTTCATTGGAATTATGTTTGAAGATGAGATTAGACGCATCGGTTTATCTACGCTATCACCTGTAATGTCGAGCTCCCATATTCGCCCGACGTCAGCGACATAAATCGCTGTTTTATCCCTATTGAATGCCATTGCTAGGGGCTTTTGAAAGCCTGATGCATTAAAGTTCGAGAATTTGGTGTAACTGGGAACAGGTGAACCGAAAAGATCACTTTCAAATTTAACTTGCGTAATTGACCCAATACCCCGTCCATTTGGCGAACTGTACTCTCTAGCCACAAGCAATGAATCGTTGTAAATGAGCGTTGTTTTGGGGCCGTATCTACCTGAGAAGTCGGTTTCAGTATCGCCAGTAGGGCCAGCAGTTGAATTATTAAGAGATTCAAAGTCACCAGATAGATACCAAGTTTGTAAACCTGATGTTGCAATGTAGTCTAGCAAATATACAGCCTTAGCATTCAAGGATGTCATTAAATCTCCATGGTGATCTAACACCAGAGAACGAGCACTCTTCAAAGAATCATCGGATGGATAGGTAGTAAAATTCCCGTCGTAAGTAACCGTTAATAGGTCAACTCGATTACCCTCTCGGTCGTCAGTCAAATAGTCTGCTGCTATGTAGACTTGATTTTCAACACTGTCGACAGCTAATGACCAAAAGGCCTTCCCTGAACTTAGCTGCTGAGTAACGCCAGTAGAAAAAACTTCGTCTGCGCGGTAGGAATACTTATCAACTTTGTGCAGAGTTTGCGCGTAAGCATTGGTATAAAACAGTATTTCGTCATCTTCATCAAAACCTATACCAGACACGTAAGAAGTATTCGTTTCGCTTGGAAAAACAGTGTTTAAAACCAGCGGCTTCGACTCTAGAGTTCCAGAGCCATCCGAT
>DATBNJ010000345.1:0-13422 GCA_036554385.1 Marinagarivorans sp.
CGAACTAGGCGAAGACACTGTGTTCGCCAATGATTAACAGCGCATGGCGCTTAATCATTGGGCCCAAAATAAAAAAGGCCGCCACGAATGACGACCTTTTTAGATTTGGCTCCGCTTGCTGGGCTCGAACCAGCGACCCAATGATTAACAGTCATTTGCTCTACCAACTGAGCTAAAGCGGAATTGAAACTTCGCTGAAATGATTGTGGGTCAAAAAGTGGCTTTTTTCATAAAAAGTCACCACAAGAGACACCACGGGCAGTCAATTCAAGCTGGAGTGCTGCTTATCCAATCTCTACAACCCATGGATTATATACGGGGAAAGAGTTGGTAGGACCGAGCGGACTCGAACCGCTGACCCCCACCATGTCAAGGTGGTGCTCTAACCAACTGAGCTACGGTCCTATACAGCGGACGCGCATTCTAATGTCTTGTTGTAGTCTGCGCAAGCGCGATGACGCAATTCTGGCATAAAAAACCGCAGGCGAGCTTCGGTTTTTTATGCCCTAAGTCGTATCCTCGGCTAGAGGCTGCCGACGGCAGCTGCGCCTAGGGCGGCTTGGTAAAGGATTTGTGTGGTCTTGGCCCAAATTTCTAGGCCGTCCAAGCTTTCGGTATCTAAGGGCACAACAATGGTATCGCCGGGTTCAATGCCTTCACTTTTCACGCGGAACCAGTTAGAGCGCGCCGGTTCGATAACGCGGCCATTGGCTTTAACAATATAAATGCGGTCGGTATCGGCGTGTTTTTTGGTGCCACCAGAGCGCTTGATGTACTCGGTGGTGCTTAGTTTGTTGTCGAAAAAGTGCGACGTCGGGTATTGCACTTCCCCAATCACGGTTACCGAGGGTTTGAAGCGCGGGATAATGAGCTCGTCGCCGTCTTCTAATGGGAAGTCATTGCTGTCGGGGCTTTCCAATACGAGCGGCAGGTCGATCACCATGCGGCCAAGCGGTTTGGTTTTTTCGATCTTTTCCAGCAGGGCTTCGGTATCTTCTTCTCCAAACTCTTTTTTACCAATGGTGGTTTCGGTGCTGCCGGCGGCTATGTCGGCCTCTAACTTGCTGCGCAGTTCGTTAAGGCGTTGCTGTTCGAGTTGACGAAGTTCTTCGCGTGAGAATACCGCGCCTATCGGGTAGGCATAGGGTGTTAAGCCGCCGGCGCGGGTAAGCACGTCCATCAAGGTTTCCCCCGGTAGAATGGTATAGGGCCCAGGGAACATCACTTCGCCCTTCAATGTGACGGTTTCGCGCTTTTTCCACAGTGGTACCTGTTTGATATTCAGGGTATCGCCTGGCAGCATTTGGCGGGGCTCATCCTGCAGATCAACGTTGATGTGCATCACAATGCGTTGCAGTTCGTCCGAGATTTTATAGCGGGTAATTTCACCGTTGGAGCCGTAAGCGCTTTCAGTGAGGCCGCCGGCAAGTTCGATTAAGCTTTCTGTGGTCATGTTGGTGGTTAAAGGGTAAGAGCCTGGAAATTTTACGCTGCCGGAAATATGCACAATTTGTTCGCGCTCTTGGAAGCGCGCTTGCTGGCGCAGTAAATCCCTCGTTGAGCTAAGCATCCCGGGTCTATCGGCGGCTAAGTCAAATAATATAATCTCGTCGTAGCCGTTGAGCACGGGGTCGAACTCACCTTTGGGCTGGCTCCATGCCTCGGTCGGCGAAAAGATACGCGTTTCAATGCGGCCCGTTTCTGGCGACATGCTTTGCAGCAAGGCTACGTCAATATCGGTGCCCGGCATGACCTCGAAGGGGGTGCTAATAATGTCGGTGAAGCGAATGCCTTGATACCACGAGTAGACGCCAGGGCGTTTGGCGCTGCCGCGTATCGTAATCTGGTTGTTGATGTAGTCGAGTGCACCGCCAATCGATACTTTGTCGCCATCTCGCAGCTTAAAGCGCTTGCCGGCGTCTTGTGTTAAGTCAACGTTGAATAAGCTGCGCTCGCCAATCGCGTTTACGCGCGTAACGGCGACTTTGGCGGCGTGGGAGGTATTGGTTAAACCGCCGGCCATTTTTACCAGTGCGGCTAGGTTTTTAGATTCTTTAAGTTCGTAGCGTGCTGGGCGATTTACGCTGCCGCTAATCTCTGCGCTTACGCCAACCGGTGGCACAAAAATCACATCGCCAGGTAAAAGCCGCGCATCGTTTTTGGTATTGCCTGAAAGCAGTAGTTCGTAGAGGTCCATTTCGGTAACCGTTTTGCCGCCGCGCTTAAGTTGCACATTGCGCAGTGAGCCCACGTCAGTAATACCACCGCTGGCAAAAATGGCATTGGTCATGGTTGCCAGTGAGCCAACGGTAAAGGAGCCTGGCCGCTTGACTTCACCCAATACGAAGACGCGAATTGTGCGCAGGGCGCCCATGGTGGTCGACGCTTTGACGCCAACCATGCGCTCAGCCACGGTGGTATCGATCAGTTCTTGCACTTTCCCGAAGGTCATACCGGCGAGCGTAATAGGGCCGATATTGGGAAACTGTACTTGGCCTTCGCGATTAATCGTGAAGGGGTAGGTTGCGTTTTCTTTACCGTAGAGCTGGATAATGATGTTATCGCCCGGTCCCACCACGTAGTCCGAGGGTACGGGCACGTTGGTGGCGGGGTTAAAGCTATTGGGGTCACCTTGAAAAAGGCTTAGGCCGAAGATCGGCAAGCCACTGCCTTTGGCTTTGGTGTTGGCATTTTTTTGCTCGCTGCCATCGACAATATCGCCTTGGCCGTCGTTTGCGGTAGTATCCGACGCAGCTTCGTTCAAATTGGGTTGCGTGCTGTTGCCCTGCTGCCCTAACGCGCCTATATCGACGCCCACCGATTGTGCTAAGGCTTTTTGCTGCGCTGGAGACATGGCTTTGATTTTTGATATTTGAGCCGGTGACGGCATTTGAGCCAGCGCACCACTGCCGGCCGTAAACGTTAGGCCGAGTAGTGAATAGCGTGCAAGTTTTTTGAGGCGATTACAGCTGCCTACAAATGATGGCGTAAAAGATGTTAAGCGTTGCATTAAAAGAGTCTTCATAAAAAGGTCATGCTGAAATAAGTATTTGGGTCGGGCTTAAGCGCTTGGCAGCGTCATATCATCAGCTTTGCCGTTACCAGTGGTGAAATAGCGAAAAGTGAAGGCTTGATTCAATGGTTTCGTTACCGATAACGATATCGCGGTCTAGATGGCTTGCACCAACCTCTGCCATCAGCCTCCCTGTGACGGGAAACCGGTATTGTAACTGGGTATTGTCGACTTTTGTTCGGTTTGCGCTAAATGTGCTGCCGGCGGAGTTGGCGGGCGCACTGCCGTCGCGATTGATATCGGCGCGCGAAAAGCGCCAAGTCAATGAGTGGCCGTTGGGAAAGTAGTGCTGCCCTGCCAGACTAATAACTTCACTATCGCTGTCGCTGCTGGCGCCAAAGGCTTTGCCGTACTGGCGGTAGCCTGCGGCGTAGCCGTCGGAATCATAACTGCGATTATAATTGGGCTGATCGTAAAACCCGCTAATAGTGTTTGTGCCCTCTAGGGTCAATCGCGAGTGTGTGCCGAACAGCGATGTCGATAGGTCAATGCCGCCGAGTGCAATGGAGCCTTGCTGATTGTTGCGGTCGCGCTGTTGGCTGACTTGGCCGTAGAGCGCTAGCCCAATTTGCCCTATGGCCAAGCCGTAGCGAACATCAAAAGCGGTGACCTGTAGTTGCTTTTGGCGATTGGGTTCGTCGTTGGGGTTGCCTGCGTTGTAGGCTTGACAGCTCGGTGCGAGCTCACCGGTTTGCACCAAGGTACTGTCTGCGAGGTCTTTGTCTGCCCAGATGGCGGTGCGCCCCAAGCCTAACTCTAAGCCAGCCAAAGGGACGGCGCTTGCGCGCGCGCCCCACATAATGGGTTTGTCTTTAACGCATTTGGCGTCTTGGAGCTCGCTCGCAAAGCTTGTTAGCTGCCACTGTCCCAGCCAACTCAGCGCAGGGTTTTCAAAGGCGTCGGTGCGATTGCGGCGCAAAAAAATGCCGGGCGCAGGGCGCGCGTTAGTTGATAAAATAGTGCTGCTTTGCCAACCCGGGCCCCACCACCGATCCACCGCGCCAATTCCGACCGCCCAATTGTCCATCAGCAGCGCCAAGTAACTACCGTCGGCACGACCGCGTTTGCCATCGCTGGGCTCATCAACAAACGTGCCTGTCACACGCATAGCAAAAGTGTCGCCGGTAAAGCTTAGGCCCGCTTGCAGTTCTTGTTCTTCGCGGGAGCTGGCCTCGAAGCCTTGCAGTATTTCACGACTACTTGCGATATGTGAGCGCGATTGGGTATAGGCGCTGTGGCTGGCTTTTTCGAGCTCGTGCTGTAAATAGCTAAGCGACCATGCTTGTGCCGATGAAAGTCGGCTAGTGTTTAGGGAGTCAATACCTTGTTTAACACTGGCCCAAGACAGGGGCCAAGTATTGCTAGGGATTGTTATGGCGCCGGAGTCGACTAAAAATTGGATGTGATGTCGGCTGCGCGCATCGCCGGGGTCTATCCAGGGGCTTGCAGCGGCCAAAGCGCTAAAGCCGAAAGTGGCAAACCAAGTTGCCAGTACACGAGTGAACACGGTGGTCATCCTTCAAGCATTAATAAAGCAGTGTTTTTCGGGTTTAACCTGCGAATATCTGTCAAAACGAGCAAGCATATTAGGGGCTTTTGGGGGATAGTCAAATGCCAGTTTGGCGAAATAAGCGGCACGACTTGATAGAAATAATTACCGGTGATGGCAAGGGCTAGACTAAAGACTTAATAAAAAGAAAACAAACGATTGTTTGCTGTAAATTTGACCAGTTATTTAATGTCTCCAACTGTAACCCACGCAAGAGGTCACAAATTCCGATTTTTATTCGCATTTTGGCATTTAAGCCTACAAAAAGTCAGCGTTCAGGCTAGACACTCCCAATAATTTCCCCTATTTTTGCTGCATCTTTTGGAGCAAGGTACCAATGCCCGAAAGACGGAGTTCATTCTTTGTAATGAAGTATTAGGATTTAAATATTAAAGTAAGAGGTTCTTATCATGTCAGCTCGCGAATCCGGCACTGTAAAATGGTTTAACAATGCCCGTGGATATGGCTTTATCACTCGTGGCGATGCAACGGATGATATCTTTGTGCACTACCGCAACATCCGCGGTGAAGGCTACCGCTCTCTAGCAGAAGGGCAAGAGGTGGAGTTTGAATTGCTCGAAGGCGATAAGGGCCTGCAAGCCGATGACGTAGCTTGCCTATAAATACCTTGTAAAGACATAAAAAAACCGACGCTTGAGTCGGTTTTTTTATGTCTGTCGTTAGTGCCCCCGCTTATCAGCTGGCCGTTATTTTAATGTTAAGGGGCGAGCTTTCTGGCTTCTTCAAAGCTAATGTGTATGACCTTTATCAGGATTCCCAAGCGCGGATGATCTATGTAGTGAAGCTCTCGGCTGCGCATGCGCCGAGACTGCTCCAACAAAATAATTTCATGGGGTAGGTACTGTAGTTGCCTTTGATCGCTGCGCAGCAGGCCTTTGAGTCCCATCGGAGTATTTAAGGATCCGCCGCTTAACATCGTCCCTTTAAATAACGGTGACGAGCTTGCGCTATTGCTAATCGTTGCTTGGTTAATGCCGTACTCCATGAGTTGTGCGTGATTGTCGCCATCGTAGGTGTTGAGTTCGGTGTTTGATCCGCCGTGCACGAGCGAAGGCTCTAGGGGAATGCTCGGCCACATGGACTCTTGGCCATAATTTGGGGTGAACTGCGTCAGCCAAAGCTGAGTATCGACGTGAATAAACTTATTAACACTAAAGCGTATGGTGCCGCCGAGTTCATGCACGCTGTCAAAGGTGTCGCCGCCGGTAATAACAACATAGGGCGCCTTTTCCGTTGGTAAAAGTGCTTGCTGCCAAGCCTTATGAAATAAAACGCGCATCTGGTTTTTACGCGCGATGGCGTTGGCCTTATCGGTTAGCACATAGCTATCCTCGGGGCGTTCAGGCAGTGCGCGTGGGCTTCGCTGCGGCGACAATACTTGTTGCGCATACCCTGCGTTTTCGATTGAAAATTCGTTAACCGTATTTTCAGTGCTGCCTGCGGCATCTTGACTGTCCTCAGCGCGCGCACTGATGTCGCTATTGTTGTTGGTCTTTGTATTGTCAGGCCCTTGAATCACCCGATAATTGGGAGGGTAGGCGAGGCCAAAGTCCCTGCGCCAATATTCTGGGGCATCATAGGCGGCTGTGGTGCGCTCAAAAATAATCATTTCGATATGATAGGGCTGCGGTGCCTGCACATCGCACACTGCACTTGAGCTGTACCACAAACAAAGGCTAGCTAAGGCGCGCAAGGCACGCGTTTTGGGTAAAGTAACTATCGACTGAAACCGCATAAATTTTCCTAAGGCCCCAAGGTGGAGGCTGGCATTGTCATTGTCATACTGCATGCATTTGCATGGCGAACTCGTTTAAATCTAGTCGCGCCGATCTCGACGTTTCGCGGCGTCGAGAAGAAAGGGCGCTGTTGTCGTTTCTCGCTAAATCAATCAGCTGCGCTTTGGGGCGTGTCTAACTTGATGTTGCAAGTGCGTTAAGTATTTCATGGACCCGCTTTAATCGCTCGGGTGCTGTCGGCATGTCATCGACAAATTTCAATTTGTTGGCCCCGTCGAGTTGGTATTTTTGTGGTTGTCGCTGAACCATTTGAATAATCGTTAACGGGTCCACGTTGGGTTTCTCATCAAATTCTATTCTCCCGCCGACGCTAGAGGCCTCAATTTTAGCGATGCCGAGTTTTTGCGCCTGCAGTTTTAAATCGGTCATTTTAAAGAGGTTTTTGACCGCCTCGGGCAATAGTCCAAAGCGATCAATCATTTCAACCTGTAGCTCGTCGCTATCACGGCTATTTTGGATGCTTGCGATGCGTTTGTAGAGTATCAATCGATTATTGACATCGGGTAGGTAGTCGTCGGGGATCAGTGCCGGAATGCGTAAGTTAATCTCGCAGCCGGCGTGTTCGGGTTTTTCAAGGTCGATGTCCTCGCCGCTTTGTATGGCTTTGACCGCTCTGTCGAGCATATCCATGTAAAGCGAAAAGCCGATTGCGTGAATCTGACCACTTTGATCGTCACCCAGCAGCTCGCCAGCGCCACGAATTTCCAAATCGTGTGATGCCAAGGTAAAGCCCGCGCCTAAATCTTGGGACTCTTCAATTGCGGTGAGCCGCTTTTGTGCATCGGCGGTGAGTGTTTTCGGGGGTGGCGTCAGTAAATAGGCGTAGGCTTGATGGTGCGAGCGGCCGACGCGGCCACGCAGCTGATGAAGTTGCGCCAAGCCAAATTTATCGGCGCGCTCGATAATCATGGTGTTGGCATTGGGTACGTCGATACCGGTTTCAATAATAGTGGTGCAGACCAACACATTAAAACGTTTGTGGTAAAAGTCGCTCATGACCGCTTCGAGCTCGCGTTCACGCATTTGACCGTGGCCGATATCCACTTTGGCTTCAGGCACGAGCTCGGCAATATCGCGCGCGACTTTTTCGATGGTGCTGACTTCGTTGTGCAAAAAGTACACTTGGCCACCGCGTAAAATTTCCCGCAATATGGCTTCTTTCACCACATTGGGGTCACTTTGGCGCACAAAGGTCTTTACCGATAAGCGCTTGGCGGGGGGCGTTGCAATAATGGATAAATCGCGAATCCCGTTCATCGCCATGTTCAGTGTACGAGGGATGGGTGTCGCGGTCATGGTTAAAATATCCACTTCCGCCCGAAGCGCTTTAATGCTTTCTTTTTGCCGAACGCCAAAGCGGTGTTCTTCGTCGATAATTAATAATCCCAAGTTAGGGAATGCCATATCTTTGCTAAGCAGTTTATGGGTGCCGATAACAATATCGACTTTACCGTCGCTGATTCGCTTTTGCGTTTCGGTGACTTGTTTGCCGGTTTTAAAGCGTGACAGCACTTCAACATTGACTGGCCACTCAGCAAAGCGGTCTTTAAAGTTTTCGTAATGCTGCTGTGCCAGCAAGGTCGTCGGAACCAGAATGGCCACTTGCTTGCTGTTTTGCACGGCGATAAAAGCCGCGCGCATCGCGACCTCCGTTTTGCCGAAACCGACGTCGCCGCACACCAGTCGATCCATTGGCTGCGGGCTTAGCATATCGGTGCGCACGGCATTAATGGCTTGTTCTTGGTCGGGTGTTTCTTCAAAGGGAAAGCTGGCGGCGAATTGTCGCAGTGCGTCTTTTGGGTTTTCAAACTTAAAGCCGGCGCGGGCTTGGCGTTTGGCGTAAATCACCAGCAACTCGGCGGCCACGTCCCGAATTTGCTCTGCGGCTTTGCGTTTTGCGTTGCGCCATTGGTCGGTGCCGAGCCGATGCAGTGGTGCGTGCTCTTCGCCGCCGCTGTATCGGCTGATCACGTGTAAATTGCCAACGGGCACGTAGAGCTTGGCTTCGTTAGCGTATTCCAGTAATAAAAACTCGTCGCAGCTACCGTCGATATCGATGGCTTCGAGCCCCCGATAGCGCCCAACACCGTGGTCGATATGGACAACAGGAGCGCCAATTTTTAATTCGGTTAAGTTTTTAATAACGGCGTCTTGATCGATTGCGCTTTTTTTACGCCGCCGCGCCTGTTTTATTCGCTGGCCAAATAGCGCCGCTTCGGGGATGACCGCCAGTGAACGGTCTTGGAGAATAAAACCCTGTTCCCAGTTGCCAATGGTAATGGCGCTTTTACTACCGTTATTGAAAAAGGTGGCAATATTGGCAAGCTCAATCGGGTTCTGCTGAATGGCTTTAAATTGTTCCAGCACGATTTCGCGGCGGCCATTGGTTTCGGCACTGAAAAGCACGCGCCCGCTAAAGTCGAGCAAAAAGCTTTGCAAGGCGTTTAAAGGTTCTTGAGCGCGATCGTCAATGGCAACCTGCGGTAACGCCATCACCGGCAGGTTGCTTTGGCCGACTTTTTCGGCGAGTTGTTGCGCCGAGAGCGTGATGCGACTGAAGGGTTTGAGCTTCTGGAACAGCTCGTTAACCGGCAGGCAAACTTGTGACGGTGGCAGCACGGGGTTGAGGCGGTCACCGCTGCGGCTGGTGTAGCGGTTATTCACATCGCGCCAAAAGTTTTCGATAGCGTTGTCGAGTTCGCCGGTAATAAATAGCGTTGAGTCTTCCGGCAAGTAGTCCAGCAGGCTGGCGGTGTCGTCAAAAAAGAGCGGTAAATAATATTCCACCCCAGCGGGTGACTGGCCATCACTCACGGCGCGGTATACGGGGCAGGCGCGATGGTCCACATCAAACGCGTCGTGCCACTGGCTCTTAAAGCGCCGAATCGCTTGCACATCCAATGGGCACTCTTTGGCCGGCAGTAGTTCAATGCGCTCAACGTGGGCGATGGTGCGCTGGCTTTCTGGGTCGAAGGTGCGCAAGGTATCGACTTCGTCATCGAATAATTCGATACGGTAGGCGTCTTCACTACCCATTGGGAAAATATCGACGATTGCGCCGCGCAGGGCAAACTCGCCGTGCTGGAAAACGGAGTCAACCTTGTTGTAACCGGCGTCAACAAGGTTGGCCTGCAACTTGTCGAGCTGTAAAGAATCGCCTTTAGCCACCACGAGACTGTTACCCAAAATATAGGATGCGGGCGCGATGCGCTGCATCAAGGTCGCGGCCGTAACAACAATAAGGCAGCGCTCATCCAGCGCTAGCTGATACAGCGTGCGCATACGCGCTGAGATAATATCTTGGTGGGGTGAAAAGTTATCGTAGGGTAGCGTTTCCCAGTCGGAGAAGTGCACCAGTTTTGGTGCATTGGTGACGCCTTTAAAAAACTCTTCTAAGTCTTGTTCTAAGCGGTCGGCTTCGGCCATAGAGGGGGCAATCACAACACTGCTGCTGGCGAGCTGGCAAGCGAGTTCGGCGATAGCCAGTGTGCCCGCTGTGCCCTTGGCGTTTCCCCATTGAATTTTGTCGCCGGGCCTTTGTGGCCTAATTGGGTTGAGAAGGCCAAGCTCGAGGCGCTGATTACTCATTGAGGGTCACTTTTAAAGCTGCTATCGGGAGGGCGCTAGTTTAGCGAATGATTGATGCTTGGCCAAATGCCGCGGTGTTTTATTATTTGAACAGCAAAGCCTATGCAGCGCGCAACATAAAGCGTGCGGGCATAAAAAAGCCAAGACGAATCTTGGCTTGGTAGCACGAGGTGCTGTGGGGATGCGCTAAACAATAAGGTTTAAAGGTCGCCGGCGAGCCCCATGCGGCTGGGTAATGAGCCCATAAAGTCCGTGTGGCTGCCGCCGCCAGTGCCATAACCAAAACCGCTCATATTTGACGCGGCAATAAAGGGTGCACTGGCGAGACCGTGGTTAGGGTCGCCCATATCAGTAACCTGCACAAATACTGTGGTATCAATTAGTGGTAAACCGTCTGGCCCCGTTTCTTCCGCCAAGCGCTTAATAAAGTGCGCGGGGATTTCACTGAGCAGTGCCACCATGTTGGCGGTATTGGTGTCGTTGCCGCTGTGCGAATAGTTGTGGTGATTAAGCCCCATATTGGTCAAGCCCCACTCCAAACCGCGCTCGCCCGCCAACCAGCCGGCTTGGTCATCGCTATTCATAATAGTGGCAACGTTAGTCAGGCCACACTTGAGCGCCGCGACCACAATGTCACCAATCGCTTTGCCGTCTTCAATAATGTGGCCCGTCGTTTCGAAGAAGCCCGGTGTTTTACATTCGTCGCCGAGCTCCATGGGTTGGTTAGCGGCGTCGAGGCTGCGCTCGATCTCGTTAAGCGATGCAAGATGTGTATCGAAGCGTTCGTATTCATCGACACCCAGCTTACGTTGCAGATTACTAAGCGCCAAGCGGTTCATTTCCATCACGCGCTTATACGAGTCGTCAGAATTATTCGCAGGTGGCGTGCCACTGAATATCGTTTGATAGAACTCTTCCGGTGTGCGCTTGGGGTGAGTCGCTTGCTGCCCAGCTTCGCGGCAGAAAGAGGGCCCGCCGCCAACTTGCACGCCCGCGCGAATAATTTTATAGATGGAGGTCGGGAAGTTTTCGTTGGCGATGGTGGTATCGAGGGTATTGGCATTGCTGCCGGCGTAGGCCGCCATCGAGTTGTGAGTATTGCCGTGGCCGCCATTGCCCATATTGACTTCGCGAAATTCGCAGAAGTCTGCAGCCGTTTTACCTTGGTGCATGCCTTTAGTTACTGCGGCCTGAGCATAGGGGCGTGTTGCAATATTCATACTGCTGGCCGAGCTCGGCATCCACAAGCCATTTGGCGCGCCGTTGGGTAGGTACATAAACACGGCGCGTTTGTTGGTGCCTTGCGCCATAGCGTGACGGCTGGCAAAAATGCCAGCGGCAAAGGGCGATGCTTTAAGCAGTGCAGTAGAGACCCCTGCACGTGCGATCATATCCAAAAAGCGGCGGCGCTCACGGTTCTGAGCGCGCTCTTTGCTATTTTTTACAAATTTCATAGTTATTCCTCTTGGTCGGTTGCGCTTCGATGAACTCAAACGAGTTACCGACGGAAGCGGATTAAATCCAAAGTTCCCAAGGTTTTAAGTAACGCTTTGGGGCTTTGATTCGATTGTTGTAGTGCCGTGTTGAGCGTTTGCGTGGCACAGGCGTAATCTTGGACTTCAGTATCCGAAAGCCCACGTTCTCCGGTGAGTTGGTCTCGCGCTGTTGGCTTGGTTGGACGGCCAATGGCCATACGGAATACCTTCTCGGATAAACATGCTTGAACGGCATCGGTCTCTGCCAATACCTTCGAAAGTGCCTTGGCACCGTGGAAGTCGATGGCGGTGCCAATATCTTTAAAGATCTCTGGCCCGAACAAAACGCCGTTGCTGTTGATATCCAATATTTGCCCTTGTTGGCCCAGATCCATTTGTGTGGTGCGCGGCAAACCGTTTTGGTCAAAGTCTTCTAGACCAAAACCGAGTGGGTTGATGTCGTGCTCGTGGCAGGAGGCACAGTCTTTATCGTCGGTGATTAAGCCATAATAATGACGCGTGGTCATGGTACCGCCCGATAGCAGCATGTTGACTTTTTCGGTCAGTTCTGCGCGCTCGTCAACAGCCGTTTTGGGTGGCGGGTCAATGTGGTGGCAGAGGAACTGCTCACGTACACCTACACCGCGCAAAATCGGCGCCGATTGGTCGGGGTGTGCCCAGTTAGCTAGGAATGCACCCATGGTGGCTAAGCCGCCGCGCTCGGTGGTTTCGATTTTGACAAACTCGTTTTCGTTGCCGCCGTTAAAGGGCAGGCCGTAGAAGTCGGCAAGCGCTTTGTTGGCAAAAACGTAGTCGGCGCTGTAGATCTCACTGAAGGGCACATCTTCGTTGTCAAATACGTTCCAGAAGGTGGTGCGCAATTCTTCTACCATGGCCGAGCGGATGGTGTCGTCAAAGCCTGCACCATCGCGATGGAAGCCCTCGGTGTACATGTTGTCGACACGCATCCACGTTTCAACAAACGCTTTCATGTGGCGCTCCACCGCATCGCTTTCGAGTAAGCGCTCGATATGCTGCTCGACAACCGCGGGATCGTTGATAGCGCCAGATTCAGCTGCCGCCATCAATAGTGCATCAGGGGTGCTACCAGTGAAGGTATAGCTTAGTGCCGCCGCGTACTCGAATGGGTCCAGTACATAGGCGTCGGGGTCGGCTTTTTCGAGGGCAGAGCGTGTATCCATATCATTGCCCGCGTCTTTCAATTTCGCCGGCGCGACAGTGACGTCACCGAGATGTAAGTCAATATCGTTGCCTGGCGTGCCGTAGGGCTCGCGACCACTGTCATTGGCGAACTGAATCGCGACGTTCTGGTTACCGGTCTGGCCTGCAACCAAATAGGTGTAAGTCACCGCGTCGTAGCTATCGACAACTTCAGTGCCCAGGGTTGTATCGCCTACGCGGACTTCCATCTCTGGCCACATCATGTCCATGTCGTTACCTTTTACGGTAATCGTTAACAGTGCGGTTTCGGGGAAATTGAACTGCTGGCTAGAAGTGCCGTTGGTATACATGTTGTAACCAAAGCCGTCTAAAGCGATACCATCACCTTGCACGGCAAAGTCGGCGCCGTTAACCGTAACCCCGTCGCCGTCGGCGATGTAGTCACTCGCGTTACCGGCAGTTGTGCCACCGGCAGTGTCCCAGCCATTGGCAAGGGCTTCAGAGACTTTTACACCCAGCTCAGAGCGGTAGAGGAAGTTGGGCGAGGTCAGTGTCGCAATGATGGCCCAGCGCAAACCGGTGCTCGCATTGGGTGCTTCAGAGAAGATCTCTTGCAGCTGTGCGACTTCGTTTTCTTCCTCGCTTGGCCCTGTTTTTAAAGGCCGGCGGAAGGCGCGGTAGGCGAAATCGTTAATGAACGATTCGGCACAAGCGGTCGCATCGGCACAGGCGGGCCAT
>DATBNJ010000163.1:0-9749 GCA_036554385.1 Marinagarivorans sp.
GTAAAATTACCCTTTAAACCATTGGCGCAATTATCAGCCGCGTTGCCGCCACCGGTATTAGTGTTATGGCCAATCACTTCAGAGGATCCATTGCTCGGCCCACTCATTTGAAAAATCGCCATTTGCCGACAATTAGCCTCCGCTATCACTAAGGTATCGCCAATGGCGTAATTGTGCTTATCCCATAGTTTAATGGTAGCTGACGGCGATTTATGCTCCCGAACGGTATAGGCATTTCGGCTATCGGCGTGACGCACGATAAAGGCATCGTTACCCACGATCGCTCGCGCTTGCAGGTCGACGGGGAAATCAATAATTGACGATTCGCCTTCAAAACCCGTCAATGCGGAAAAGTCAATAAAACCGCCAGCACTGGTCCGCACGACGTTAGAGACATTCGCCGCATCAACTGTTGCGCACCCCCAATAACCAGCCATAAATAAATCTTGTGACAATACGTGCATGGCGTATCGGGCATTATCTTGAATGGCGCTCACAGCTAAGCTTTCTCGGTCGCGCTGTTTGCTATCGATAACCACTTGGAAGGCGCCACCCAATACAATAATTGCAACCACCGTCGATATCATTATTTCGATTAACGAATAGCCCGCATGGCGTTGCGGTTTTAATTTGCACCCCATCACTATACCTCCGTGACCAACACGTATTCACTCACCTCAGGATTTTGCTTGTCGGCAGAGCCGCGCGAGTCATCAAACTGAATTTTAATCGTAATATACTGCCCATCAGCGACGACTTCTGAGCGCCCGTCAGGCAACTGGCGGGTTACGCTTTCTCGCCAAGCTTTTAAGTGCCAATTTTTAAGCTCTTGCGCATCACAGGCATTTGCCCGCCCTTCACATTCTTTTGCATTGGGTGTCGGGTCGTCATAAAAAAGCGAATAAGATGCCGCAGCGGATGGCGTGGTACGCAGATTTTCAGCCATGTCGTTAGCCAGCATCACAGCGCGCGAATAATAGTAGGCACTGTGATTAAACTGCTGTGTTTGCGCCTGCATGGCAAATACACCCAACATGCCTACGCCCAACACAAACAGCGCAACCATCACCTCAATTAATGAAGAGCCTCGCTGTTTCATAGCTGGCCTTCTGTAGCGTTGGCATTTACCGCAAGGTAATTAGGATGCATAGTCAAGTCATGCGGCGATTCTAGCGATGCGTTAACCAGAGTTTGCAAAGCACCACTCGGCTCGACAACCACGATATAGTTTTTGTCACTTATGCCACCCCAAGAATACAGCTGTAGTGCAATCACTTCCGGCTGTAAGCTGTAGCCCTGCGCATCAAACCCCAAGGGCTGCTCGGCCCGCAAGAGCCCACGTTGGTTCATAGCCACATATTCACTATGAAAGCGATAAAGCTTCAGAGGTTTACGGCCACCATCGGCGGCCACCTCGACGCTTAACCAACCAACAAAACCGGAAGCGCCGCCATCGCGTGCAACATCGGAAATACAGTGCTTAGCATCACTTGCCGGGCAAAGCTCTACACGAACTTGCCGCTCCCACGCATGATTGCGAGAATCGACTAAACCGGTCAGCAGCGCTTGATGGGCTTCTTCAACCCAAAACTGGTCCATTTGGCGGCCAAGGTGTTCGGGACCGAGAATACCGGCAGCGGCGACACACCCTGTTAATAGGGTGGCCTTTAGGATTCGGCTTAGCATTCGAACCTGCATGGTGTGATACCTCTTTGCACTTTGTCGTCGGCGGCTCAGACGGCGAATGTAAGGTTCGCCATAAAAGCAGTCGTTTTAGCTATTTAAAAGGTAAGTCAGTGCCGCACGGTCAACCAGTGGCAAACTACGGGAGGGGTACACCTGCGACAAATGGTGTAAGGTAGGGCCGTCTATATAACAGCAACGTCTAAGCACTTTGCACTTAGGCCAATCACAAAGGCTTAAGGCATCTTTGATCTAAGAAAAGCGCAAGTCTGTCTAATGCTTTCTGTATGTTTAAGCGTCAACCACTTATCGCTGCTTAGCGCATACTTGTCGCAATTACCGCCCGCTTGTCAAACAAGCGTTCCAGCCATCGCCGTTGGCGCATGCATCCACCGCTGGCAATCGCGGCTTAGCTTGGCATAATGCCTCTGGTAAATACCTCACAGTCCGGTGAATTTAAGCCCCTAACGACAAAGACTTTATGAATACAGCCCCGACCGATAACGCCTACTTTGCCGCCGTCGACTTAGGCTCGAACAGTTTTCACCTTCTGGTGGCCCGTTTTGATAATGGCTTTTTGGAGAAGGTTGACCGCGAAAAAGATATGGTGCAGCTCGCCCAAGGCTTGCAAGCCGACGGCAACCTGAGTCTCGAAGCAAGGGAAAGGGCGCTTAATTGCCTAAGCCGCTTTAGCGAGCGCTTGCGCGATATCCCCAACGCTCAGGTGCGTGTTGTCGGCACTAAGACCCTTAGGGATGCCGATGCCGCCGGCGATTTTTTATTGGCCGCCGAGCAAGCACTTGGCCACCCTATCGCGATTATTTCCGGCTACGAAGAGGCTCGACTGGTTTACTCCGGCTTGAGCCACAGCGTGGTCAACGACAACAACCAGCGCTTAGTCATCGATATTGGCGGTGCCAGCACCGAGTTTGTAATCGGCTGCGATCACACACCAGAACTCCTCGAAAGCTTAGACTTTGGCTGTGTTGCGCTCACCCGTGAATTTCTTGACGATGGCATTACGCGCAAAAGCATCAATGCGGCCTATATCGCTGTGTGTGCGCGCATTGAGTATATTCGCGCAGCCTACGTACAACACGGGTGGGATATGGTGTACGGGACTTCAGGTACCATGCGCGCCATCGCAGAATTAACGCAGGCTGACGACGGCGGCGCTATTATTCAAGCCGATAGCGTCAGCCGGTTAATTGCAAAGCTTGAGACGGACGGAGGTATCAAAGAGGGCGACTTTTCCAAGCAGCGCCGTGCGGTACTGCCCGCTGGCATTATCATTTTAAAAGCGATTTTTGATGAGCTGGATATCGAGACCCTACACGTCGCCGATGCGACGCTTAAAGAGGGCTTAATTTTTGATACTGTAGGCCGACTCGGCGAAGACGATATTCGCAACCGGGCCATCGAAAAGCTGCAGCTGCAGTATCGGGTCGACAATGAGCATGCAACACGCGTGAGCCATTTGGCGTTACACCTGTGGCGACAAATCGACGGCCCTGCTCTACCTGGCGCATCGCGCACAAAATTATTAAATTGGGCGGCAGAAGTTCATGAAATCGGCCTGGGGATTTCTCATTCGGGATACCACCACCACGGCCATTATATTTTGCGCTATAGCGATTTAGCGGGGTTTGGCCGCTACGAGCAACATCTGCTGGCCGAACTTGTTGGCTGCCACCGCAAAAAATTAGCCGGTAAGTTCGACAAGCTCGAACAACGCGCATTTGACGCCATGATGCCGCTGCTTATTTGTCTGCGCATTGCCATCATTCTGAACCGTGGCCGCGACGGCATCGACAGCGTCGTCGAGATTACGTTAAGCGAGCAACAAATCGCACTCACTTTTATTGAGAACTGGCTAGACGAGCAACCCTTGACGCGCTCAGGCCTGGAACAAGAAGCGCGCTATTTAAATGCGATCGGCTTTCAGTTATCGTTTGGCCCCATTAACGAGCTAACCGCCAACGGATAATATTGATCTCATGATTGTAAAACTTTTGCTTGGCTTAGCCATTATCTTCACGCTATTTACGCTTATTCATAAATACAAAAAAGCGCCGGCGGCGGAACGCCGTAGCTGGGCCATAAAGATCGCCATCGCTGTTGCAGTGATCGCGGTGATCGTCGGCAGTATGACAGGCCGCGTGCCTATCGTAGCGGGTTTGCTGGCTGCGGGGGCAACTCTGGCACGCTTCGGCTTGCGCTGGGGGCTACCCATGGCAAAAATGTGGCTAGCCAAAAGTGGCGGCAACGCCACTTTTCGCAGCCAGTACCTTGTTATGTCCGTTAATGTTAGCAGTGGGCAAATGACCGGCAAGGTCATCAAGGGAGAGTTTGCCGAACAATCACTCGGAAACCTAAGCGATGCGCAACTGGAACAATTGCAGGCTTTTTTTGCTTCAGAAGATAAGAAGTCGTATTACCTTTTGGCCGCATACATTCGCAGCCGAGGTTTTACGCAGGCGCAAGATGAAGACCAAGGGCAAAGCCAAAGCCATCACCAAGGCATGGCATCTAACACCAGTGGCGTTTCTGTTGACGAGGCAATGGAGATCTTAGGCTTTAAAGAGATGCCCACCAAAAAAGAAATTACCGCTGCCCACCGTCGCCTAATGAGCAAACTACATCCTGACAAAGGCGGTAGCGATTACTTGGCCGCAAGGGTAAATCGAGCAAGGGAAGTATTGATCGAGGCTCTAGAGCAACAATAATTAGGCGTTTTAGGGATTGAGCCCAATAAGAGCGCGCGCAACGACAAGCGCCTACTAAGCCATGATTTGCGGAGCCGCCAAGGCACCACGAGCGATCCAGAAGTCACTCACCCCGCCGCCTCACTGCGTTTACATGGGCAGTGAGGCGGCGGGGTGAGTGCGAGCTATTGGGCAGGCTGCGGCATGCGATTAATAATCACCGTGCGCGCAACCCAACCGCCGCTTTCTGGCAGTGCCAGCGCCGAAATATACACGCGATCGCCAAGGCGAACATCGCCAAAGTGCGCACCGCGCGCTGCGAAGTCGGCACCAAAACCAACAAAGGCGGTATAAACATTAACGATAACAGCGGGCTTATCTGCCACGGTAATCGTGCCCCAGTTGTAGGGGTTGGTGGTGACACCAAACAGGTTATCGAAGTCTTCTACCGCACCGTCCCAAGTCACAAAGTTAGTATCCAAGAACCGGATAGATTCGGCTAACAAAGCGCCGTCAACATCCGTCGTACCCTCGACCACCACCACCGCACCGGTCAAAAGGCTCTCTTGGGTACCATCGCCTAGGTACTGAGTATCCGCCTGTAACAGCACACGCTGCCCATTCAGTTCGAAGCCCACTTGAGTTGGACTATCGACAAGCCCTTCAATACGCGTTGCAACACCTGCAGCTAGCGGTTGTTTATCAGTGCGGATACGCAAGCTATCGGCCGTAAATCGGTTGCCGTCGGCGCTATAGCTACCCGTCACTGACACCCACTGGCCGTTCTCTAGCGCCTCACCAAGCACCACCTGGTGATAATCGACCGTCACACCCGCAAGCCTAAATTCCATGGCTGCGGTATCGAGTGAGCTGACAGCACCACTGAGTAGGTCAACAGTCGCATTTGCTTTGCTAACTCGCGTCGCGTAAATATCGCCGCTGCGATTTCCGCTCCCGCGAATATCTAAACGTTCACCCACGGGAATGCTCGCTAAACTGCCACCCGAAAAGTTAGCATCAAATATGGTGTTACCCGAAACGCGCACGCGCTGATTCAGCACTGTCACGGTATTTTCAGCCGCATTAACGCTATCAACCGCACCGCGGACCACCGATTCGGCGTAGATAACTGTCGCGCTGGCTCCGGCCGCTTCTAAACTTATGTAATCGCCGACTTCTAAGCCTTCTTCAGAGCTTTGTTCACCATTAATGAAAATCTCAGCTTGGTCGGTTTCATAGTGCACACCATTGACGATCACGCTCCCGAAACCCGTTATTGGGCCGCTTACGGCAATATCGGGTACCGGCGCGCCACTACCATCGATAATACTCGCCACTTCGTCGTCATTGTTACTGCCGCAGGCTGCTAAGGCGCAACAGGCGGCATAGGCAATAACACGCGAAACTTTTTTCCACTGCATAGCCTTTTAAACCTCTTATTTTTTGCGTTCGATACCGTAAACGCCTACACCGAGCCGTACGGTTTTCGATGGATCATCGGTGGTAATTTGATGATCGTTGATCCAAACAGCCACGCGCTCTAGGAACGCCTGGCCTTCACTGTTCAAAAAAGCCTTAAAGGCTTCGACATCTTTAATATTGATATCGTTACTGCTGGCGCGTCGCTCAAAGCGCGGCGTCTCTTTCTTTTTGTTCGGAGCCACGTACAAGTTGTGCAACAACGTATTAGAGAGCTCGTTAATCACGGTACCAGCTCGCAATAACGCCTCAGGATTTGACCCCGGCGGCGAATAATAAGGTTTAAGTACTTTTAACCTATCGTGTTCTAAAACCTGAACATTGTCTGCCGCCAATAGCTCTTTGAGGACGGCCTTAAACGGCAGACCGCCACCGTGGCGCCTTACCAGCTCTTTAAAGGAAATCTCGCCATCTTCTATGGGTAAGGGTATAGGCTGGCCATCACGGTCCCGAAAGTCGACATCTTCGTACCAACCGCGAACGACGCGAGACATTCGATCTTGAGATTCACGCACTTGCGCGACGGGTGAATCTGCCGCTAAAGCCTCCTTGATGCGCCCTACTTCACGACGATCAATACCGGTCATTGCGGAAATGCGGGAACTATTGGTCGGGCGGCCGCGCACCCCAAAGTCCCGCTGTGCAACGGATACAAATGTGTTTTTCGAAAAACTCGCAAACTCTTGGTAGGTCACTCCATTGCGCAATAGCATTGCAACAATGGGCTCCAGTAGATTATCCAGTGCGGCTTCGATTAATGCCTTGTCTTCGTCTTGCGCCATAGCTCTCACAACTGCTGTTTATCTTAGTGCGCCACTGACCACTCGCACGGGCGCCGCCCGAATGCGCTATTACAATCGCGTCTTACTGCGTTTTTTACTACTGTGTTATCGCCGCTTGGGTGCGGGCTAGTTAACACTTTGTACACATTCACAGGGCAAGCCCTCAAAATAAATACCGTATATGTTCATATGACAAACACTATAGGTAGATTAACAGCCATTCGGCCCGTTTCCTAGTGCATCGACGGTGCCGCTACGCCAGCCCGTCAGACGACGACCTCACGCCAGCACTCCGCCACAAAAAAACCACATATGTATCATAAAAACCATATACGGTAATGCGGATAAAAGACAGCTAAAACGCATTATAAGTATGTTTATAAAAGAAAACCGATGCGCCGCCCCCAACATTGAGCTGCAAGCCAACGCGCGTGCTCTAGGTCAATACCCCTGTGGTCCTATGCTAATCAGGCATCAACTGAAGCGAAGGCTGATCAAGGGCAAATAGCTGCTCCCGCAGTTCGTTAATATGCTGCGCCCAGTAGCGCTCGGTATTAAACCAAGGGAAATGCATAGGAAACGCGGGGTCGTTCCAGCGCCTTGCCAGCCATGCGGCGTAATGCATCAGACGCAAACTGCGCAGGCTTTCTATCAAGCCCAGCTCACGCGGCTGAAAATCACAGAACATTTCGTAACCTTCGATCAAATTCGCCAACTGAATCTGCTGTCGATGCTGCTCCCCCGACAGCAGCATCCATAAATCCTGTACTGCAGGGCCGTTGCGCGCATCATCCAAATCGACAAAATTGGGCCTGTCATCACGCCACAAAATGTTGCCTGGGTGGCAGTCACCGTGCAAGCGCACTGGGGCATAATCAATGAGTTCAAAGCGCGCAGTCACTTTTTGCAATAGTTGATCGGTGATCGTGGTGTACGCGTCGAGCAGGCTGCTGGGAATAAATCCAGAGTCGAGTAAAAAAGCGCGGCTTTTGTGACCAAAGCTATCGACGGTTAGCGTTGGCCGGTGCTGAAAGGGCTTCTCGCGGCCAGCCGCATGGATGCGCCCCATGTATTGCCCCAGAGAATAGAGCGTATCATCGCAGTCTAACTCCGGTGCTCGGCCACCTCTGCGCTCGAACAAGGCGATGCGATAACCCTGATAATGAAATAGCGTGGCGCCTTGGTGAACCATAGGCGGCACGACGGGAATATCTAAGGCGCGCAACTCGGCACTAAAGGCGTGTTCTTCGAGTATTTGCTCATCAGACCAACGCTCGGGCCGATAAAACTTTGCAATCAGCGGCTGACTATCTTCAATGCCAACCTGATAAACGCGATTTTCATAGCTATTTAACGTATAGATGCGCGCGTCACTGATAAAACCCATCGACTCAATCGCATCTAATACGAAATCTGGCGTCAAGCTAGCAAAAGGCGTTTGGGTACTTTGCATATCGCGACTGGGGGCTTCTGAGGCCATCATACCTACTCCATATACCAGCAAATCGAACAGTATACAGAAAGACACCATTCACCGACTTAACTATCCCGCTAAAACCGGCCGCCTTCATCGCGCTTAAAACGTACGGAAACTACCACCCCGAATGCAAAGCAAGCGCGCTAGCCCCGAATGGCACAAGAATCGACAAGCCAAACAAAATAATATTGCCGAATTTAACGTCATGGGCGAAAAACGAGGATAGCTGCGCGCCTAGAATTCACGGCAAAATGTAGGTTTTGTCAGATCGCATGGATATTCTAGTGAGTTAATCTGTCGAACGCCCGCAGATCGTATTCACAGTGTCGACACGCCTGACTGGAATGTCAGAGCTAATGCAAGCAAAATACAAACAAAACAACCCACTCTATCGAGGTACTTTAGTGAAAAACTATTACCCATCCCTGGCTATTGGAGGGTGCCTATTGCTGTCCGCTGGCCTTTCAGGTTGCGGAAGCCGGAGCATAAATAATGACGCGCCCACACCAAACAGCCGCTTAAACGATACGGGCATTATCGCCTGTAGCGCCCTAGACACCTCAGTCGTTGCTAACCCTTGCCCGCAAGAGGCCCTGCCCGGGCAAGACGCGGAGTACGGCCGCGATAGCCTCTACGCGCAGGGCAAGCTGACAAAAGTTGGGGCAGGCGCTGCAGGGTTTGACTTCACCAAACTTGATAAGTCCGGTGTGCCCTTAGCGATCCAAAACACAAATTGGGAGCCCGCCAACGGCACCGAAGCACAGGGTACCCGGTGGTCCTGTGTGCAAGACCACGTAACCGGCCTGATGTGGGAGGTCAAAGAAAGTCTTGAAGACCACCCCCGGTATGGAGGCCACAGCTACACTTGGTTTGAAGAGTCTCCCACTGTCAACGGCGGAAATGCCGGTGTTGAAAATAACGGAGTTTGCTCGACCTCCAACTGTGATACACAAGGCTATCGCACCTGGGTTAACCAACAAGGCCTTTGCGGTCACAACGATTGGCGCCTACCCACAACATCAGAACTATTATCGATAGCTCATACGACAAATAGTGGCATGGCCATCGATGCAGATTTTTTCCCGAACACCCTTAAGCCACGCTTTTACACTCGAAATACGCACGCCAGAGACCCGATGCTTGCTTGGTATGTATACTTTACCGATGCCAGCATGAGCTTTACGAATAAGTTTGATCCATCACACGTGCGCCTAGTTCGAGGGGGCCAGCTATGAAAGCACTACTCACCACCACCTGTGCCGCGACCCTTAGTCTGACAGCACCATTCGCACTCGCCGAGTGCAATGTCATGCTGCAAATGCATGCGCCGGCAACTGCGCTAAATCTAGACGATATGACCCAAACCGTGGTCGACACAAGCACATCGCTGATGTGGATGCGGTGTCCACTGGGTTACGATCTCGACACGGAAAATAATGCCTGCAGCCTCACCGATTCACCTAGCGGCTTTACCTGGGAGCAAGCATTGCTTAATGCAAGGGCGTTTAGCTATGCCGGCTTTGATGATTGGCGCCTTCCAAACCGAAAAGAATTAGACACCCTAGTTGATAGGCACTGCTTTGAACCAGCAATCAACACTCATTTATTTCCCGCTACAGAAAC
>DATBNJ010000167.1:0-6091 GCA_036554385.1 Marinagarivorans sp.
TTCGGATAATAGCAATAAATGGTCGTCGCTGGCTTTATCGCGGTACACCTTGTGAACTTGAGGTTTTACTTCTTCCCATTCCCAGTTTTTGCGCATAAAGACGGTGTCGATTTCATTATCGAAGTGGCCAATATTACACACAACGGCGCGCGACTTTAGCGATTGCAACATGGCGGCGTCACAGACGTTAATGTTGCCGGTGGTGGTCACAATTAAATCGGTGGTGCCAAGAAGCAGAGTGTCGATATCTTCAACTTTGCCGGTGTTGTTGCCGCCTTTATAAGGGGATACAACTTCGTAGCCGTCCATACAGGCTTGCATGGCGCAAATGGGGTCGATTTCGGTGACTTTAACAATCATGCCTTCTTGGCGCAGCGAGGCGGCCGAGCCTTTGCCTACGTCGCCGTAGCCAATAACCAACGCTTTTTTGCCGGAAAGCAAATGGTCGGTGCCGCGTTTAATGGCATCGCTTAAACTGTGTCGGCAGCCGTACTTGTTGTCATTTTTCGACTTGGTGACCGCGTCGTTAACATTGATGGCGGGCACTTTGAGTTCGCCTTTTTCCATCATCTCTAATAAGCGGTGTACGCCAGTTGTGGTTTCTTCCGAAATGCCGTGAATGTTGTCGAGCAATTGTGGGAACCGATTGTGAACCATTTCCGTTAAATCGCCGCCGTCATCCAAAATAATATTCGGGTTCCAGTCTACGCCTTCTTTTTCAATGGTTTGCTCAATGCACCACAAAAACTCTTCTTCGGTTTCGCCCTTCCATGCAAATACTGGAATGCCTACGGCCGCGATGGCGGCGGCGGCATGGTCTTGCGTGGAAAAGATATTGCAGCTGGACCAACGAACCTCGGCGCCCAGCGCAATCAACGTTTCGATAAGAACGGCGGTTTGGATTGTCATGTGAATACAACCCATAATTTTGGCATCTTTTAAGGGTTGTGCAGCGCTATATTGCTCGCGCAGGGCCATAAGCGCCGGCATTTCGCCTTCGGCAATTTGTATTTCACGACGACCGTAGGCGGCCAGCTCGTCAAAATGGGCTTGATCTTTTGCGCCGACTTTAAAGTCGGTAAAGTTGTTTGCGGCAGTAATAGTCATTTAATTCTCACTTGCACATTTCGTGTTTGTAGCGGTGCATTGGTTATAGGGGAAAGAGTTCGCCAGATGCTTTAAGTCAGCGTCTTAGAGAGCAGCTTTTAGGGCGGCGGCTTTGTCGGTGGCTTCCCAGGTGAATTCGGGTAGCTCGCGACCAAAGTGACCGTAAGCGGCAGTTGCGCGATAAATCGGGCGCAATAAGTCCAGCATTTCGATCAAGCCCCGCGGGCGCAAGTCGAAATGTTCGCGTACTAATGCTGCAATTTCGTGATCGCTGAGTTTGCCGGTGCCAAAGGTATTAATGGAGATGGAGGTGGGCTCGGCAACGCCGATGGCATAACTCACTTGTATTTCGCATTTGTCTGCCAAGCCGGCGGCAACAATATTTTTTGCCACATAGCGCCCAGCATAGGCGGCGGAGCGGTCAACTTTAGAAGGATCTTTGCCGCTAAAGGCGCCACCACCGTGGCGAGCCATGCCACCGTAGGTATCAACAATAATTTTTCGCCCAGTCAGGCCGCAATCACCGACGGGGCCGCCGATAATAAACTGACCCGTTGGATTAATGTGATACTGAGTGTCTTTGTGTAACCATTCGCTAGGCAGTACCGGTTTAATAACCTCTTCCATAATGGCTTCTTTAATCGTTGCTTGCGACACGTCGGGCTCGTGTTGGGTCGATAGCACAACGGCGTCAACGGCTATCGGTTTACCGTTTTCGTAGCGCAAAGTGACTTGGCTTTTGGCGTCGGGGCGCAACCAGTTAAGCTTACCGCTTTTACGTAAGTAAGCCTGCTTTTCGACTAAACGGTGCGAATAAAAAATGGGCGCGGGCATTAATACGTCCGTCTCGTTGGTTGCAAAACCAAACATTAGGCCTTGGTCGCCGGCGCCTAAATCTTTATCGACGGCTTCGTCGACGCCCATGGCGATGTCGGCGCTTTGCTTGCCAATCGCATTGAGTACGGCACAAGAGGCGCCATCGAAACCGACGTTGCTGCTGTTGTAGCCAATATCTAAAATGACCTGGCGAACAAGGTCTTCAAGGTCAACATAGGTGCTAGTGCGCACTTCGCCGGCAATAATGGCCATGCCGGTTTTGACGAGGGTTTCAACCGCAACGCGGGCATTCTTGTCTTCGGTAAGAATGGCGTCCAGCACGGCATCGGAAATTTGATCTGCCATTTTATCGGGGTGACCTTCAGAAACCGACTCTGAAGTAAAAACACTGTATTCAGCCATGGTATTTCCTCAGCTTAAAAGTTAAAAAAGATTGTTTAATGACGTCGCTTAATAAATTGTTGAATTTGAATTTGAAACCCGTTGCGCAGGGCAAAGTACGTGCTGTGGCCTTGCTGTAGGTCAACGGCTTCGGCCCAGCCTTTTAAGTCGTCGGGCTCAAAACCCAGCCACACATCGCCGCAGGTGTCGCGGGCCCAAACCTGCTGATGGCTGCACAACTCGGCGATTAATAACACGCCATTGGTGGCTAATACCTGGCTTACATCGGCCAGCACCTGCGCCGGTGAGGGCGTGTGGTGTAAAACCATATTGATCACGGCGCAATCAAACGGCCCCTGTTGGCTTAGCTCGCGGGTATCGCCGAGAATAAACTCAATATTGTCTTCGCCGTGGGTGTGCGCTTTGGCGTTCGCTAACATGTACGGGCTATTGTCCAGCGCGACCACATTGTCAAAGTGCGTACTCAGGGTTTTGAGAAACTCCCCTTCGCCTGGGCCCACTTCAAGGGCGCGGCGTTTGTTCTGCAATGGCGAAAGTGCCAATACCTCGGCAACCTGAGCGCCGTAAACATCAAAGCTGGCGATAAGGTCTTGTTGCGCCTTAAATTTGTCGGCGTTCTCGATAAAAAACTGATGCGATGTTTGTGTGCGCTCTTGCCAAACTGCGGCCAGTGCGCGCTCTATTTGGCTGCTGGCGGGCAGGGCATCGACTTGCGTAAAGATGGCGTGTTTGGCATTAGCCTGCGGATCGCCGGCGGCAATATGGGCTCGGCGGTAAAAAATCGAATTGCCCTCGCGGCGGGTAGTCACTAGTCCCGCGTTAGCGAGTACTTTTAAGTGGTGGCTAATGCCCGACTGCTTAACGCCAAAAACATGAGCCAGCTCGAGCACGCCGTAGGAGTCTTGCGCCAGAACCTGCAAAACCCCCAAGCGCAAATCATCCCCGGCAGCTTTAAACAAGGCGGTTAGGTCGCTCGTCGTTGATGGTGCGGCGCAATTATTGGAGTGGGCTCGAGTGGCTTGCATGGACGCAGTGTAGCAGTGTGGCAAACCTATATCAAAATATTTTGATATAGGTTTTGCTGCGCCCGCTTTGGCAGCGAGTTATGGCTGTGGTCGTCGCTTAGGTGCTGGGTTGAAGCTGAAACCCGAACACGACCAAAAAGCCAAATAAAATCAACAGCATAGCTGTGCCGCCGAACAGCATCTTGCCGGCGTGAGCGGTTTGCTGCCAGTGCAGTGCGCTGTAGAGCAGCGCGACCGGTGGAATAAAGGCCGATAAAGCGCCCCACAGGTAGCGTTGGTTGCCCAAGGCGGTTAAAAAGGTGAATAGCCAGCCGATAAAAAACAAACTAGCACCTAGGGCACCAAAAATAATGAGTAAAATGAGAATCGAAGAGGTCATGGTGCTCCCTTATTAAAAACGGTGGTGGGGATTATAAATGTTAAAAGGGTTATGCCAATGAGTAATTCCGCTGCATGGCTGGGAGCCCCCTTTGCTGCCAGCGGGTTATAATGTTGGCGGTAGCGACAACGGCGGGCTTTCCCGGTCATCCGGCGCTTGCCTTCCTTTGATGAGATACCCCTATGACAAATAGTCGTCTGTTTGAGCTGACCGCACCTAGCGTGGTTGAAGGTTCGAATAAGCTCGTGGCCGATGATGCCGCCAACCATCGCGCTATTGCTCACGACCTATACCGCGATGGCTACAGCATCCGCCACAATGCCTTGTCACCCGGTTTGCTTGAGTTACTTGTGCAAACGCTTAATGCTCTGTCGAATAACGACTTTGAGGCCGCAGGTATCGGTCGTGCGCAGGACCACACGTTAGATGAGCAAGTACGCTCGGACAAAATACGCTGGATCACCGGCGAGAGCGCTGCTGGTCAGGCTTGGCTGGCGTGGGCCGAGGCGCTAAAGGTCGAAATCAACCGCCGTCTATTTTTAGGTTTATTTTCCTTCGAAAGCCATTTTGCCCACTACGCGCCGGGTGATTTCTACCAGCGTCATAGCGATGCCTTCAGAGGGCAGGCTAACCGGACTTTATCGGTTGTGGTTTATTTAAACGAGCAATGGCGCGAGCACGAAGGCGGTGAGTTGGTTTTATATCGCGACGAAGCCGACCCCACCGGGATTAAAGTGCTACCCGAGTGGGGCACCGTTGTGGCATTTCTCAGTGAAGAGTTTCCCCACGAGGTGCTGCCGGCGGTGAGAGACCGCTATTCAATTGCCGGTTGGTTTCGCATAAATACCTCGAGCAGTACGCGGGTCGATCCACCTGCTTAAAGGCACATGCCGCCAAGGCACAGGTGTCCGCAGTTTAGGATAAAAGCTAAGGCCCCGTGCCGAAGTTTGTAGGTGCCCGCGAGCATCGGCGCTATAATGCAGTGCTTACACGCGGCGAACTCTTCTGGTTTTGGCTGGCCGCGTCTTGCCCTCTACAGGTCGCCCTCCCCAATGACAGTTTTTAAAATTCGTTATCAAACGATCGAGTTTGATGACTTCGATATTCACCTGCGCACGCTAAAAGACAAAAACCAATTTTCAGACCCTCTGGGCGAAGCTGGGGCCCTTGGCATATCGTCTGCACAGTGGTCGCTATTTGGCGTGGTGTGGGAGTCAGCGGAAGTGTTGGCGCGCGAAATGCAACACTTCGAGATCGAAGGCAAACGCATACTCGAAGTGGGTTGTGGCATTGGTTTAACCAGTATTTTGCTCAATGCCCGACACGCCGATATAACCGCGACCGATTACCACCCGGAGGTGGGTGCGTTTTTAACTGAAAATGCCAAGCTCAATCAAGGCTCCAGAATCCCCTTTTTGCGGACCAGTTGGGCTGAGCCCTCTGATGGCTTGGGGCTGTATGATGTGATTGTCGGAAGCGATCTCCTATACGAAAAAGAGCATGTGCTCTTGTTGTCGCAATTTATTCATCGTCACGCCAAGCCCCAGTGCGACATTATTCTCGTTGATCCGGGCCGTGGCCACCATTCACTGTTTAGTCGAGCAATGACTGCTTTGGGGTATGCCCACAGCCAATATAAACCAAACCAAAAAGCCTATGAAAACAAGCCGTTTAAAGGTCAGGTGCTTAAATACAGTCGCCCGTAAACCTTAAACGAGCGGTGGGCTAAACGGCACATTCTCAAGTGTGCCGTTATGTGTGGTTTTACGGTGGAATACAGATAGATTTACAAAAAATGTAAATTTTATAAACTTGCCGCGTCTTTGGTGCGGGTATTGGGCGCGCAGCGTTGGTATGAGACCTGCTTAAATACATGCCTGTGCTGTCCGAAGGCGAGGGTTATTACGCCGTCGGTTGTTACACCATTTGTTAGTTAAGGTGAAGATTATGACTCCTCATTTGTTGTCGGCCTCGTCTCTCAATCACTACGATGTGGTGGATGCCGAGGGTGAGAAAATAGGTAAAATCAAAGACGTAATGATCGACTGGGCCGAAGGCCGCGTAGGCTATGTGGTGCTCGCGTTTGGTGGCATTATGGGGCTCGGTGAAAAACTGTTTGCAATACCGGTCGATCAGTTTTTATTTCGCGGCGAAGATCGTAAAGAATTAGTTTTAAACGTCAGTAAAGAGCACCTCAAAGCCGCGCCGGGATTCAACAGTGATGACTGGCCCGAGTTCTCCGATGCAGAATTTACCAATAGCGTTTACCGCCACTACAGCGCTGCAGCCTATTGGCATCAAAAATAACGAGCGCCTGCGTCTTTTATTGCCGCGCTAGTTA
>DATBNJ010000169.1:0-11181 GCA_036554385.1 Marinagarivorans sp.
GCCATTGACTATCTGCCAACACATTAGTATTCATCAGCCAAACTCGATCATCACACCTGATGGCACGGCATTCGACCTGTCGACTTAACTTACACCCCAACAAACATTCAAAAGCGCACTGCTTTCGCACAGAGACACCCACCAAAGCAACAATAGATGCCAACACAGCGCCAAATCAGGGCATCGAAGGGTTTAAAGCTACCGACTAAGCGCCCAACATCTAAACTGGCTTAATTTATGCTTGGTACCACGTGATCGCTCAAAAATAATACCGCTCTCTTCAAGTCGGCACCTGCGAGCACGCATCGCCAGCAAGGCCCAAAACCCTCGCGTGGTCAGTGTTTATCGCAGGCACTGAAAGAACACTGACTTGGCCAAGGCTGAAACATTGGCCGCAGTGCCACAAGGGCGGAAAGCAAGTATCACTATCGCTCTTTGGAGTATTTATGAAGCACTTAATCGCAACATCTGCACTGGCTATAGCGTCCAGCGCATTAACTTTAACCGCCAATGCACTCGCCATTGATGAGTACAATGTATTCACCGCTGGGGACTACATCCACGTCAACGCCTCTGTCGGCGGCAAGGCGTTCGTCGGCGGCGACGCCTACATTGACAGCACACTGGTCATCGGCGATCGCCTAAGCCCAAGCGCAGCTCTCGACACACTTGTCACCGTAGGTGATATCAACGCCATTGCACCGGGTGCCCACGGCGGCGTTCATGTGCAAGCTGGCAATGTCGTGCACGGTGGCGCCATTAATGATGTTGGCTTTAACATGAATGGTGGCGGCTCGATTCGGCAAGAATCACAGTCGGCATTAATCACCAAGCGTGACAACATGATCGCTGAATTAAATGGCGCATCAAACAGCTACAGTGCAATGACCGCCAACGGCAACTTAGTTCGCAACGGCAATACCGCGACTTTTGACTACACAGGCGCCCAAGGCACCGCCGTATTTAATGTCAACGCAGAAGATGTCTTTCAGCAAAATACCGGCTTGAACTTAAATGCAGGTCTTGCCGAAACGGTCATCATTAATATTTCAACTCAAGGTAGTGGCTACAACTTTGTATCCAATGGCGGCATCAACTTTACCAACGGGTTTTCAAACCCTGATGGTGACAGCAATAATATCGGCGCCCGCAATATCCTTTGGAACTTCTATGACGCCGAGTCAGTCGACCTGATGGGCTTGGACACTTTCCGAGGATCTATCTTGGCGATGGGCGCCTCGGTATTTGGCAACCCCACTACGGACGGTGCCATTGCGGTAAAATCACTGTATCAAACGCGCCAAATTCACAACTACACATTCGTGCCACCTTCTGAAGTGCCTTTGCCTGCATCGGTACAGTTTATGTTGATGGGAATGGCAGCACTGGTTGGCTTGCGCCGCTGGCGCAAGCACAAAGCAAGCGCGCAGGCTTAGACGGCTCGCACAGATTCGACGAGCATGTTTTAGGCACAGATCGAACCCGTAAGCCTCGGTTGTCACCAACAACCGAGGCTTTTTTATACCTGCCTATTTAGGGTTATTAGTGCAATTTTTAGTGCAATAACGTGGTAATAACTACTCAGCAATTCACCAAGGTCGACAACTCACTAAAGTGGGCACTGGCTAATCCTCATTTTGGGTCCGCTCTCGCGCTTTAATCTCCGCGATATTGCGCAATACTTCGGCATCACTCTGGTAATCCTTAGCGAGCTTATCGAGCATTGCGTTAGCTTGCTCTGATTTGCCCGCTTGCATTAGCGATGCCGCATAGTGCAAGCGAATAGCCACAATATCAGCCAAGCGCAAAGCGCGATCAAAAGCATAGTGGGCTTGAGAATATTGTTCAGCCTCGGTAAGCACAACGCCGCGGGTGTCCAATAAAGCTGGGCTTTTTGAGTCGTCAAAGCCCTGCGTTAATTGCAGCGCCTTGCGCACCGCACCATCGCTTTTAAGCGCACCAACCAACAGTAGTGCATAATTATTCCGTGCAATCAGATCGCCGGAGTCACGCTTTAGCACCTGTTCATATAGCCGCCCCGCATCGGCAAAAGCCCCAGCCTGCTCTAGGGCGCGTGCATAGGCGATACCCACGTTAGAGGCATCTGGGTGCTGCTGATAGAACCGCCGCAACACGCTTTGCGCACCCTGCTCATCACCTTGAGCACGACGAAGGCTCGCCAACCAAATAATGCCATCAACCCAGTTGGCGTGCCGCTCTAGTACAGCCAGTATTTGCCGTTCGGCTCTGGCGACATCATCAGCATCCAGTTGAGCGCCCCGTAGCGCCGCGTTATTTATCGTCAACTGAGCAAACAATAGCTGAGCGTCTAAGTCGTCAGGGTACTTTTGGATATGGTTTTTTAAAAAATCCCCAAGCAGGCGCCAATCATTTGCTTTTTCGCTGCTCGCGCGCATCGCATTTAACGCTTTTGCGTAGTGGCCCCTTAAGCTCACCGCCTCAGCGAAGGCTTTGATGGCATCAGCATGCTGCCCTTGCTGCTGTAAAATAAAGCCCTTTAAATAGGCGACATCGGCGCTATCGCTATGTGCGTGCTGTAGCGCGTCCAATAATGCATAGGCCTCTTGATGATTGCCACGCTGCGCGGCCACTTGCAACTTAATGCTGATCAGCGCCGCATCATCTGGGTACTGTTCTAGGGCACGCGTTAATAACGCATCGGCATTGGTAAAGTGCTGTTTATCGTAGGCTTCGGCGATTTGAAAGCGCAGCGCGGGGTAATTGTACGGATCCTGACGCAATACACGCTGATAAAAATCTGCAGCGATACCCGCTTTGCCCTGCTGCTGATATATTTGCCCCAGTAAAACTAAAGCGCTAACGTCGCTGGCATTTTTCGCTAAACATTTATTTAAATAGCCAACAGCATCGGTTTCACGCCCTTCGCTAAGGGCGATTTTTGCTTTCAGCAATAACGCTTTTGCCGAGGCATCACCAGAAGCAAAAGCCGCATTGAGCTGTTCTTTGGCCTGCGCCACGTCGCCTTTCAACCAGGCAATGTCCGCGAGCATTGCATGCGCCTGCGCCAAGGCTTTTTCAGACTGGTCGGGCACCTCTAGCAGTTGTCGCAAATCTTGTTCGGCCAGTACGACATTGCTATTCGAGAGCGCTGCATTAACCCGATAAAATAACAACCCCGTTGGATTTTTTGCCTGCAGAATAAATTGTTGCAATAATTCACCGGCTTTGCCGGGATTATCTTGCTTGACTAAATCCACCAATAAAACCTGTAGTGCATCGGCGTCGGGGAATTTTTTAATATACGACTTTAATTCAGCAATCGCCGCCTCACGACCGCTGTGATCGTTCACCATTTTAATCAGCTTTATGATTTGAGCGTCGGTGTATTGCCCACCACTGAGCAAGATTTTTAAGTCCTCGATCGCAGCGAGAATATCGCCCTGCGCTTGGTTAACCTCAATGCGCAGCAATCGGTATTGGGAATCTTCACCCTCCAGCTCAATCGCATAATTAAGAGCCTCCAGCGCCCGCGACCACTGCGACTGCTTTTTCGCGGCCACGCCTGTTAAGCCCCAAATATCGGCGCTTTCAGGGAAGGCCTCTAACGCCTCGCGGGCCAGAGATGCCGCCTGCGACCACTCACGTTGCGCAATAAATACCGCCAAACTCAACCGATAGCGATTTTCACTCGCGGGTTCGAGCTCACGCAGGCGCATTTCGGCCGCTTGCGCCGTTGTTAGCTCACCCATTAATATCGCGACTTCCCCCAACTGATACTGAATATCAGCCCTAGCCGGGTCGAATTCGGCCGCCTTTTGTAAGTGAAAATATTGCGCTGCCGGGTCGTCTTTTTCTTTTGCGAGTTGGGCTAGGCCAGCATGAGCGTCGGCGTTGCTCGACTCCAGCGCCAGCGCATTGCGGTACTCCACTCGCGCCTTGCCATACATTTTCTGTGCATGAAATTGCTCGGCGCTATGTAAATAATCTTGCGCGGTGCGTTTTTCTTTGCAGCCAGCGGCACACAGCGCCAATGCCGCAATGCTTAAGCCCAGAGTCAGTGCTTTTTTAGACACAAAATTACCTTTTTAGTACAAACGAGAGTCTGGCAAGAAGGTCGCAAGCACAGGCATTGCCTCGCGAATAAACGCCTGCACTTTTTGCTCTGACGCCGCAATATCCGTGTTATCAACCACCGGAATCGTCACCCGAACCAAAGCGCCATCAGTTCGCCCCGTATAAATAAACGACGTGAATAACAACCATTTTTTATAGTATTCGTTGGCAACTATTTGACCGCGCTCAGCAAACCAATAGTATACCAGCTGCTTTTGCCCTTCCTTGACGATAAGCGCACGATTTACACGGTGACCATCAAGTAGCTTTCGCTCAAAACTTTCTATTTCCCAACCACCTCCAGGCATACACACTTTGGGCGAGTGCGGCGACTGTCCTTTGCGCTGATTGGCGTAATAAGCAACGTATAAGTTAATCGGCTCGAGCACCTGCGGGTGCTTAAAGTTCGCCATATAATAATCCGTCAGCTTCAGCTTATTTTCAACGCGCCCATCCAACGGTTGAGGGATGGCCTGCCAACCCTTTAAAAAATCGGGAAACAACGCTAAGTGGGTTGCCGGCGGAGCCGTATATTGGCGCTGGCTCAAAAAAACTAAACACAACGATGCCGCCAAGAGCGCGGCACAAGCGCCATACGCCGGCCCGCGTCGCAACGCCACATGACGAGGGAGGGCACTGCCTGCTTCGGGTGCGCCGTCTAAGCCCAGAATATCTTTTAAGGGTCGTCGAGTGGTCACCGCTTCCAGCAGCAGTATTTCACCGGCTAAAAAAACAAGGCATGCCGCAAAAACAACCCACCCTTCGGCATCGTGCACTGTGCCTTGCGTCGCTTGCAGACCGTAGCGCTCAACAAGCCACGCCGTCAAGGCGATGCGCGCACTGTTCATCAATACCGTGATAGGGATCGTCGATAAAAATACCATCAGTCGCTTCGACCAATGGCCGCGGTAAAAATAGGCAACAATAAAACCGATGCTCATTAGCGGATACAAAAACCGAAGTCCACTGCATGCCTCGACCACTTCAAGCTGGTAACGCCCCAGGTCAATTACATTGCCGCTTAGAAAAACCGGCATGCCTAACCACTGGATAAACTCCACACCAAGACGAGACGATAACAACTGAAGCTTTGCGGTAAGTGCAACCTCTAAGAAGTACGGCAGGGGAATCGCAAAAAGCAATATAAAAATGGGCGCGCTCAGAAGCCTTGCGCTACGCCAGCCTAGATAACTCAGGCTAAGCCCCCAAAGTAACGCAACAAATGAAACTTGCACCATTGCAAACAGTGCACTAATCTCGCCGGCAATCAATAGCGCAAGCGCAATAGCGAGCACCACAACACCCCACCAGCTGCCACTTCCAGCGCCCTGCTTAATCGCTTGCCAGCGCTCGCTGATAATATAAGCACTGATCAATGGAATCACGACACCGTGGCTGTATTCCGTTTCTGCAAACCAGCGTTCAACGAGGTTAATTAGCGCTCCCGAATAAAAATACGGGATACACAATAGCGGTAAAACCGGCCAATACGGGCGCAACCAAACCATACCTTATAATCCAATCATTATTATTGTATTAAACAACACGACTATTGTTTGAAATTACTCATAGACCGAGACAAAACGCTACTCAACCTGTTTGGGCAATAATTATCCAGCCAACGCGTTAGTAACGCATTATAGCCCTCACAGAGGGTTTAATGGGCGATTCGATACCATCACTGCAACAGGTATGCGCCCTGCTTAAACTCAATCGCACGCCGATACGTCAGCGCAATACGTGCTTAATCCTGACGTCTTCAGTGATAATGACAATCGCAAATCTCTTTTTAACAAAGACAGCGAGAACTGCGGAACGCTAAAATAGCATCATAGGAGTATTGCATGTCAAATGCCGAACCACAGCCCCCGGCCCACACAAAGGCGCCACACCTTGCCCCTATCGAAATTGGACTGGTGATAATCGGGCGCATAGATCGAATTGATAAGCGCGCCATTACCGCAACGCGTGAGCAACTTGCACACGAACTCAGCAACACCTTTGCGCGCTTTGACTGGCGCATTACCCTTGTGCAACGCGAAGAGGTGCCCCTAAGCATTCGCCAAGAACCCTCGGCACTACTGCGTGATGGCAGCGACCTTCGCGAAGCCGAGGGGTGGGACTTCGCCTTGCTGTTTACCGCGGCGGACTTAACGTCTCGCTACAAGCCCTACGCCCTCGCCGCCACCTCAAGCGCTTTAGACTTAGCTATTATTTCAACTAACCGCATTGATCCCCACAGCTTCGATGCCCAAACCGAGGAACATCAGCGCATAGCTGCCTTAACCCAACGATTAACAACTTTGTGCATTCGCTCGCTGGGGCACCTCAATGGCCTTGGCGCCACCGCAGATCCGCACAACATCATGTCTATTCCCGCATCGCCGGCGGCGATAAGCACCATGACAGAG
Organism: Marinagarivorans sp.; assembly: GCA_036554385.1. Taxonomy (GTDB): domain Bacteria; phylum Pseudomonadota; class Gammaproteobacteria; order Pseudomonadales; family Cellvibrionaceae; genus Marinagarivorans. The sequence continues at coordinate 6,507 of DATBNJ010000169.1, forward strand.
CTCGACGACGCACAACGTTGTGCGGTGGACAATAATCTTCAACAAATTGCCGACCCCCGTCTTGAAGAAACTCGAGCATCCGAGTTTTCTCCCCTGCAGTTCTATTTTCATTCCGCACGCCTCAATCGCCACGAAATTGCTAACGCTATTGTCCACGCGCGGCCTTGGGAGTTTCCGTTTCGGTTATTACGCTTGACCGCATCGGCCGTTTCAGCAACCAGCCTTTTGATGCTAACTGCCGAAACTTGGCATTTAGCGTCGCTTCAACCCGTTACCAAGCTCATACTGCTACTGATACTTGTGCTTGTCGCAACCACGGTATTTGTCGCCAAAAGGCAGGGTTTACTCATTCCCAAACGCCATGGTTTGATGAGTGAGCAAGTTGTCATCACCAACGTGGCGGCCTACTTAATCGTACTCATTGGGCTGGCAACTACCGCGGCCGTGTTACTCATTATGAATGTATTAGCTGGGTTTTTATTGTATTCACCGAGTCTAATCGCGGCATGGGCCGCCACCGATATTCATGCTGTAAGCATGATCAACTATACTCAGGTGGCTTTATTAGTGACAACGCTCGGGCTATTAATCGGCTCACTCGGCGCCACCTTCGAGGACCAACACCACTTTCGCCATGTCGTTTTTGTCGATGAGGAAATTTAGCTACACACAATGCATGCACGCTAGTGGCCATGGTAATGATCACTGTGGGCCTGCAATGGCGCCCTCGCTCGGACCGTGCACACTGAGTGCAACTTTTTACCGCGCTAATCATTATGCTGTTTGTTTCACTGCTGATCGCTTAGCTTTGGCACAACCTATTGCTGCAAACCAGCATCAAACAATACCCACTCAAAAAGTAGAAGGCTTAATCTCGATGAGCAGAAAAAGTGCGCGCGAAAAAATTCAGCTAGAGCACGACGCCGCCAAAATTTTTATGCGCCGCTTCGAGGCCAAAACAGGCAAAATTATCCGCGATATTATTCATAACGAACCCGCAAAACCGGATGTTACTTGCCACCTAGAGGGCGAAAATCTCGACCTAGAAATTGCCCACATTTATGGCTCAGAAGCGGAAGCAATTCAAATTCTTGGCCACTATATCGATGAAAACACCACCATCGAACTCAAACACCTACGCACCATTCAAGGCGCTTACAACCGATTATTAACCGCGTTAAACCGTATTCTACTCAATAAATCAAAAAAATATTATGTTACGGAAAAAGTTTGGCTGGTACTGCGCAATGCTCATCCAGCTTGGACATCAGAAGACATCAAAGCCTTGCGCACAGAAATCTCCATCCCCGAAAACCACCCCTTTGATCAAATTTGGATTATTGGCGATTTCACCGGCGACAGCGATATCGTTAGACTTTACCCTGCCAACCCACCTAAAACAGCGGATTTTTGCCCGCTTTAGTTCAACGGCTGTGACACGATAGCGTTAAAAATACTGCCGAATAATTTATACCACCCAAAAGGAGCCGCAACTATTCAGCGGCTTACTAAAGTGGGCACTGGCTAATTATTTTCTAGGCCGTTCAAGCCCTCCATGGGCACTATTCAAGCGCTCCCGGCGCTTCAATGCCTAGAAAATAATCAACCAGCACCCTTTCAAACGGTTTATTACTATTTAGCTGAATAGTTACAAGGAGCCTAAGCTCCTTTTGGGCTAAAACCAAACTTAGTTTTTCTCTTTATCAACGATTTTATTGGCTTGAATCCAAGGCATCATCGCGCGCAATTTGCCACCGACTTGCTCAATGGGATGGGCGGCGTTGTTGCGGCGCCATGCCGTCATGCTTGGGTAGTTGGCCTGACCTTCTAGGATAAACTTCTTAGCGTATTCGCCATCTTGAATGGCTTTAAGCGCTTGGCGCATCGCCTTGCGAGACTCTTCGTTAATCACCTGCGGGCCGGTTACGTACTCGCCGTACTCAGCATTGTTGGAGATTGAATAGTTCATATTGGCGATGCCGCCTTCGTACATCAAGTCCACAATCAACTTGAGCTCGTGCAAACACTCGAAGTAGGCCATTTCCGGGGCGTAGCCCGCTTCGGTTAAGGTTTCAAAACCCATTTTAACCAGTTCAACCGCGCCGCCACACAAGACCGCCTGCTCGCCAAACAAATCAGTTTCGGTTTCGTCTTTAAAGGTCGTTTCGATAATGCCGGTGCGGCCACCGCCCACACCAGAGGCATAAGACAGCGCAACATCTTTTGCATTGCCGGTGGCGTTTTGGTGGATCGCAATAAGGTCGGGAATGCCACCGCCTTTAACAAACTCAGAACGCACAGTGTGGCCGGGTGCCTTGGGTGCAATCATGATCACATCGAGGTCAGCACGGGGAACCACTTGGTTGTAGTGAATCGCAAAGCCGTGGGCAAATGCTAGCGTTGCGCCCTTCTTAATATTGGGCTCGATTTCGTTGAGGTAAAGCTCTTTTTGAAACTCATCCGGGGTCAAAATCATCACCACATCGGCACCGGCGACGGCTTCTTGTACCGACGCCACCTTCAAGCCATGCGCCTCAGCCTTGGCCACGCTGCTAGAGTTAGCGCGCAGGCCAACCGTCACATCGACGCCAGAATCGTTCAAGTTGCACGCATGTGCATGGCCTTGAGAGCCGTAACCAATAACGGCGACTTTTTTGCTTTTGATAATCGACAGATCACAATCTTTATCGTAATAAACTTGCATAAAAATTTCCTCAATGAAATGGACGGAGTCACGGCGCAGATTGTACGAACCTACATGCATCTCGTAAAATGATATATTTGCAACTTATTATTGCAATAAGTGAAATAACACCGAATCTTTTAACGGCGAAGCACCCTATGAATAGCGAAAAGCTCCAGCATTTTATCGCCCTTGCCGAGACCCTGCACTTCGCGCGTGCCGCCGAGCGCTGCCACATAAGCCCATCTACCTTTAGCCGCAGCATCGCACAATTGGAGCATGAACTAGCCGCGCAATTGGTCGAGCGCGATAACCGCAGTGTCGCGCTGACTAGCCACGGCCAAAAGCTGGCCTTAGTCGCGCGGCAAATCTTGCAACAATGGGACACTCTAAGCCACAGCGTGCAGCAACACGAAGAGCTCGAAGGCAGTTTGAGCATCTATTGCTCGGTCACGGCCAGCTATAGCTTCTTGTACGACATTCTCACCGACTTTCGCCAGGCTTACCCAAAAATTGCTATACGGGTGCACACCGGTGACCCCGCCAATGCCATTGACCGCGTTAAGCAGGGCCACGAGGACATTGCCATTGCAGCCAATAGCGCAGCCTTTCCCAACAATCTGCGCTTTCGCAAGATCGCGCACTCGCCACTGCGATTAATCGCGCCCAAAAACGGGCCTTGGCAGCTGTCGGCCAACACGCCGGATTCAGCGCTGAACAAGGCTTTCCGTGATATTCCACTGATACTGTCCGAGCGAGGCTTAGCGCGAAAGCGCATAGACGACTGGTTTCAGCAACACAAAATCCAACCGACCATTTACGCACAAACAGCCGGTAACGAGGCGATTGTCAGCATGGTGAGCTTGGGCTTTGGTGTGGGTTTGGTGCCGCAAATCGTATTGGATAACAGCCCTTTGATAAACGAGGTTGTCGCACTGGCGTACCAGCCCCAGCTAGAGGCTTACGAAGTGGGTGTATGTGTCCTGCAAAAGCGCCTAAAAAGCCCTGTTATTCACGCCTTTTGGGATCTGCTTAACCGCTAACAATCGAAGAAAGCGCGCTAAATCCGCAGGTTGAATTCTTTAGAATTACTCAACAGTTGGATTAAATTATTCACCACATGCTGGTGCTCGCGGCTAATCTTAGTTGTCGTGACCTCAACCTCTGCCTCATCACCACTGCTTTTAAGCAAACAATAATCCACCCTACCTTTAATGCGAATGCGGGTCGGTAAATCCTTGTAGCGCACCAAAAATTCTAAATTCATTATCGCGCCGACCGGTAAGCAGTGCGTACACTGCAAGGTATAGCCTGTTTTATAAATGGCACTGACCGTAGCATGCTGGATTTTTCGATCGTGTAAAAAATAACGGGCGCGCCAGTTGGCGAGATAGCGCGCCCCAGTACGTGATTCGACCTTAGAGGGCGAGAGGCCAGAAAAGTGAGTCATGCTGTTTACCTGTCGACGAAATACTTACCGCATCAAAGGCGCTTTGCAAACCACGCTTGCCCACCCCTTTGTCTAAGAGCAGAGCGCTTTAGTGTCAAGTGTAGATAACCCAACCTTTGGGCGCCTAAAGTCACTCAAAAATCCGACGGAAGGCGCCCCTCACCAAGGCATTGCTTCACTGTGCTTTACCCTTTAGCCACCAAACCAGCTCACCAAAAGACAATAAACAATATAACGGTTAAACGCCCAAGACCAAAATAATGTCACGCATAAAGTCAACCTGACACTCAAAGCAAGGACAAAACACCAAAAACCTCTACATTTAAACGCAAAGAATAAAAATGCATTTTCAGCAATCACGACCCGCTCGACAAAAGGTGCTTTACTGTGTCTGTCATTACACTCAGAAAAATAACGAATAACGATACCCGCTTGTTATTAGATATTTATGCATCCACACGGGAATCAGAATTACCCCTATCGGGTTGGAGCCTAGAACAAAAAAATGCCTTTATTCACATGCAGTTTCAAGCGCAACATCA
>DATBNJ010000173.1:0-34390 GCA_036554385.1 Marinagarivorans sp.
TATCGCTAACAATGCTGTCGACAATAAAGGGCGTGATTTTATAGCCGCCATTGGCAAAGGTGGTATAGCCTGCGGCCACGTCAAACGGCGTCATTGCATAGCTGCCGAGCGCTAGGGATAGGTCCCTCGGTAGCCGGCTGGGGTCAATGCCAAAGCGCTCGATATCCTTAATTGCTGCATTCATGCCCATGGCTCGAAGAACTCGAATGGAAACCAAGTTGCGCGATAGGTACAGGGCCTTGCGCAATCGGGTGGGGCCGTAAAATCTACCGCTTGAGTTTTCGGGGCGCCAAGTGCTTTCTAGCTGATCATCATCGAATACTACCGGCGCGTCGTTAATGAGCGTGGCGGGGGTAAAACCATTTTCAAGAGCTGCGGTATACAGGAATGGCTTGAAGTTGGAGCCCGGTTGGCGCTCGGCTTGAATAATGCGGTTAAAGCTACTGAGGCCAAAATTGTAGCCACCGACCAAGGCGAGCACTTGCCCCGTTAGCGCATCGATTGATACGAGCCCAGCCTGAGCTTCAGGAATTTGGCTTAGGCGCCACTCATCGTCTTTTTGCCTGAGGCGAACAATATCACCCGCTTTGAAAAGTGCCTGCGCGGACTCTGGCGCAGGCCGGGTGATATCTTCGCTTTGAAAAAGCCTGAGTCCGTCACTCAGCAATGCCCAAGGTAGCTCGAGTGTTTGCTCTTGCGACAACAACAGGGTAACGCTTTCATCGGAGACCTCGGTAACGAGTGCGGGTGTGAGGCCTGAAATGCGGGGCCGTTGATCCAGCGCTTGTAGTTGCTCTTCAAGCGGTTTATCGCCGACCCGAAGTTCGGGGCCTCGGTAGCCGTGGCGTTGGTCATAAGCCTCAAGCCCCGCTTGAATGGCAATTTGCGCGCTAGCTTGCAAGTGGCTTTCTATCGAGGTGTATACCCGATAGCCGTCTGTATAAGCGCTGGAACCCAGTAGGCTAATGGCCTGTTGGCGTGCAATCTCGGCGACGTAAGGCGCGTCGAAGTCGAGCTGGTGGCGGTGGTATTGGGCGGTTACAGGTTCCGCTAAGGCCTGCTGCAGAGTGTTTTGATCAATTTTTCCAAGCTCGGCCATTCGATACAAGATCCAGTCGCGCCTCTCTTTGGCGCGCTCGGGGTTGCTTAGCGGGTTCCATATGGACGGCGCCTTATAAAGCCCAGCCAGCGTGGCGAGCTGGGCGGTACTGAGGTCTGCAATATTTTTGCCGTAGTAAGTCTCGGCGGCGGCGTGAATGCCGTAGGCGCGGCTGCCCATAAACATCACGTTAACGTACAGCTCGAGAATTTCAGCCTTGCTGAGCTCTTCTTCAATGCGCAGCGCCAATAGAATTTCGTTAAATTTCCGTTTAAAGTGCTTCTTTCGGTTGAGAAAGAAATGGCGGGTCACCTGCATGGTGATGGTCGATCCGCCCGACTTTTTTTCGCCGGTGATTAATAAATGTGAAGCGGCTCTCATAAGGCCTTTTATCGAAACGCCGTTATGGGAGTAGAATTCTTCGTCTTCCGCGGCTAAAAGGGCGTCAATGTAACGCTCGGGGATGTCTTGATAGCGAATCGGGGTGCGCCTTTGCTCGCCAAATTCGCCAATCAACTGGTGGTCGGCGGAGTACACTCTAAGTGGTGTTTGCAGCTTAACCTCCCGAAGACTTTCGACGGAAGGCAACGCAGGGCTGAGATATAGGTACATCCCTGCTAAGCTTAAGATAGTGCCGCTGACCAAGGTCAATGCGAGCCAGATAATAATACGTAATAATGATTTAAGCATTGTCTTTGCGGGTATTAACGACAGCAAGTGTCGTTATAGTGTTAGTCAAGATGCACGAAGGGCTGACAGTATATAGCCTTTTACATATCTGCATAGGTCGAGTACTGTTGCAGGTGCGAACTCAAGTGCTATAACATTAACAGCAGCTCAATAGCGGATAAGAATATAAAATGAGTGTTCTCAGCTTCCTAAGCAAAAAAAGCAAGCCGTTGCTCGGCTTGGATATCAGCTCGACGACAGTAAAAATGATAGAGCTCACCAAGCATGGCGAAAGCTATCGGGTTGAGAACTATTCTGTCAGGCCTTTGCCGCCTGGCGTTGTCGTCGAGAAAAACATCAGCGATGTCGACGCCGTGGCGCAAGTCGTCAAGGCGACCATTCAGCAGGCGCGCACCAAGGTGCGCGACGTGGCTTTGGCGGTGCCAGGCTCGGCGGTGATCACTAAGACCATCGAAATGCCGGCAGGTTTAACCGACGATGCCATGGAATTGCAAATTTCGTTGGAGGCTGATCAGTACATACCGTATCCGCTCGAAGAAGTATCAATCGACTTTGACGTGTTGGGGCCATCTGAGAAGTCGCCCGAGCAGGTAAACGTCTTGCTGGCCGCCTGTCGCAGCGAAAACGTCGAAACCCGCGAAGCGGTGATGGACTTGGCGGGGCTCACGGCCAAAGTCGTTGACGTCGAAGCTTATGCCCTCGAAAGGTCCTTTGATCTACAAGCCGATCAGATAGACGGTGCATACGACAAAATCATTGCTATTGTTGATATAGGCTCGACGATGACAACGCTCAGTGTTTTAGTGGGCGGAAAAATTGTTTATGCGCGCGAACAGCTGTTCGGCGGTAAGCAGCTAACCGAAGAGATTCAGCGCCGGTACGGCCTTTCGGAGGAAGAGGCAGGCTTGGCGAAGCGCCAAGGTGGCCTACCCGATGACTATGAAGCTGAAGTCCTTGAGCCCTTTAAAGACAATGTCGTGCAACAAGTGACGCGCTCGCTGCAGTTTTTCTTCTCCTCGAGCCAATATCACGAAGTTGATCACGTCTTACTCGCGGGCGGTGTGGCGTCAATGGATGGTTTGGCAGAAATGGTAGAGGACAAGCTGGAGACTTCCACTTCGGTGGCCAACCCCTTTGCCAATATGTCGGTTTCCTCGCGGGTCAACTCTGCTTCATTAGCGAATGACGCTCCTTCATTAATGATCGTAACGGGCTTGGCGTTAAGGAGCTTCGACTAACATGGCTAGAATTAACTTATTAAGCTGGCGCGAAGAGTACCGCCGCGAGAAGAAACAAGAGTTTATATCGCATACGGTTTTTGTGGCGATTATTGCCGGTATCGTCGCCTTTATTTGGGTGGCCATGGTCAATGGCGCTATCGACAATCAAAATTACCGCAACTCCTTGCTTAAAGACGAGCTGGTGGTTTTAGATAAGCAAGTCAAAGAAATCCAAGAGCTAAAGCGTAAGCGAGAAGAGCTAATATCTCGGATGCGTGTGATTCAAGACTTGCAAGGCACGCGGCCAGTGATTGTGCGTTACTTCGATGAATTTGTGCGCGCGATTCCCGATGGCGTGTTTGTGCTTTCGATGGTGCGCAAAGATAATACCATTACTCTCGATGGTGTTGCCGAGTCCAACAGTCGGGTGGCCTCATTGATGCGCAATATCGATAATTCGACGTGGTTCTCTGAATCTAATCTCAAATCTGTGACGGCGGACCCAGCATACGGAGAGCAGGCAGTGCGCTTTTCTGTAGTATTAAACACTGTTGTCCCTTCTAGTGAAGACAATAACAATAAGTAGGGGGTGAGTGTATGGCGAATTTAAATGAGTTAGTCGAGCAGATCCAGGGCTTTGATATTTCATCGCTCGACTGGGATCGAATTGGTGTATGGCCTTTGGCGGGGCGTGTATTTCTCTGGTTTTTGGCGGTTGTTGTGATTATCGCCGGCACCTACTTTTTGGTCGTAAAAGACAAAAACACCCAGTTAGAAGCCGCGGCGCGCAATGAGGTTGCACTCAAAAAGGACTTCGAAACGAAAGCCTTCGAAGCCGCAAACCTCGATAAGTACCGCAAGCAAATTGCCGAAATGGAAGACTCCTTCGAGGCCTTAAAGAAGCAACTGCCCGATGACACAGAGGTGCCTGATTTAGTTGACGATATCGACGAAAAAGGTACGCAAAGCCGGTTGGTTATCGAAAGTGTGAAGTTGCAACCAGAGAAGCCCGCGGAGTTTTATATAGAATTGCCGATCAATATTAAAGTATCCGGCGGGTATCACGAATTTGGTGCGTTTGTCAGTGGTATTGCGGGCATGCCGCGAATTGTGACTTTGCACGATTTCTCGATTAAACGGGAAGGCGGGAAGAGCGGTTCAAACCTGAATATGGACGTTGTCGCAAAAACGTACCGCTATAAGGATCAGGAGTGATAACTATGCTGAGCCGAAAAATAATTTTGCCATCCCTGTTGCTATCAACGTTGATGGGCTGCGCGTCTTCTAAAGACACATCTGATTTGACACGCTATATTGAAGAGATCAAAGCGAGGCCGCAAGGCAGCATTGAGCCACTACCACCAGTAAGGACATTTGACCCCTTTATTTATGGTGCCACGGCAATGCGCAGCCCCTTTGACGAGCCGGTAACGGTGACCACCATTGAGGGCACCCGCGACCCCGATGTGAAGCCCGATCCACTGCGGGTTAAAGACTTTCTCGAGTCGTTTAACCTCGATTCGCTTGCCATGGTCGGCACGCTAGAACAAAATGGAGCCCTATGGGCCTTGGTGCGTGACCCGACAGGGGGCATTCACCGCGTAACAGTTAACAACTATATTGGTAAAAACCACGGTAAGATTACTGCCGCTACAACCACTCAGCTGAGTCTCATGGAGATTGTGGCTGACGGTTTGGGTGGTTGGGTCCAACGTCCTAGAACAATAAAATTATCTGAGAAGGAATAACTGGCATGTTCACAAAATACCGAAAGATTGCTGGAGTTCTATCCGGTTTAATGTTGGCGCCACTTGCTTGGTCAAGTGAGCTTCAAGACGTCAAATTTGCTGAACTGCCAGGTGACCGGGTTGAAATCCGGTTGGTGTTTGATGAAGCTCCGGCGAGTCCGCAGGGCTACACCATCGAGCAGCCCGCGCGCATCGTGCTGGATTTTGCCGATGTAGAAAACTCGCTGACGCAAAAGAAGTACAACATGAATATGGGCAGCGTTAGCAGCGCCGTGGTTGTTGCTGGCGGTAACCGTACTCGCTTAATCGTTAATATGAACTCCCTCGAGCCCTACGCTACTCGTGTCGAGGGCAACGACCTTGTGATGGAAGTCGGCGGCGTTGGGAGCGGCTCGACCGTTGCTGCTGCCAATACTGCCGCTGCGCCTGCCGCTTCTGGGGCGCCGTCTGTACTCGCCAAACCCAAAAACCGTTTCGACAAGTCGGTCTCCGAGATTCAAGACATCGACTTTCGTCGTGGCGATGCCGGTGAAGGCAAAATTATTATCCAGTTGAGTAACCCCGGCGTTAGCATTGATGTCGAAGAGGTTGCCGGCGGCATCGAAGTGGGCTTCTTGCAAACCGACTTACCCGACGCGCTGCGTCGCAAGCTCGACGTCACCGACTTTGCAACGCCTGTGCAAATGATCGACGCGTCTGTTGGCAGCTTGCGCACCGTGCTTAAAATTGATACCAAAGGCGAATACGATTATCTCGCCTATCAAGCGGATAACCAGTATGTGGTTAGCATTAAGCCATTAACGAAAGCAGAAATCGAAGAAAAGCGCGCCAAATTTGCTTACACCGGCGAAAAATTATCGCTTAACTTCCAGAATATCGAAGTGCGTTCAGTACTCCAGTTAATTGCCGACTTTACCGACCTTAACTTGGTGGCTAGCGATACGGTTAAGGGCAGCATTACCCTACGTCTCGATAATGTGCCATGGGATCAAGCCCTCGAGTTAGTGTTAAAAACCAAAGGCCTAGACAAACGCCAAGTGGGCAACGTACTGATGGTTGCGCCAGCGGCCGAAATCGCCGAGCGCGAGCGCCAAGAACTGGCCACACAAAAACAACTACAAGAGCTGGCACCGCTGCGCACCGAATACATTCGTGTGCGCTATGCCAATGCTCGCGAGCTGTTTGAGCTGTTTATCCCCGAAGGTGGCTTAGGTGGCGCTGGTGGTAGTGGTACATCCGGCAATCAGCGTAACTCGACCGGTAGTATTCTATCCGACCGCGGCCACGCCATTGTCGACGAGCGCACTAACTCAATTATCCTCACCGATACCGAAGAAAAGATTAACGACTTCCGTAAGGTTATTGAGCAAATTGATATTCCGATTCGCCAGGTCATGATCGAAGCGCGTATCGTTATTGCGAACAACAACTTCCGCAAAGAGCTAGGCTCTCGCATTAACTTGGCGGGTGAAGGCTTTTCTAACGGCAGCCGAACCGGCTACGGCTACAGCGGCAAAATGGAAGAGTTCTTTAACAACCCAGGCGAAGGCGGTGCCTTCCGTTTGACCGACGTCGAGGGCAAAGTCATCGGTGAGGACTCTTCTCGCGCGGTTGACCTCGGTGTTATTGAGTCCTTTGGTAACTTCACCACCAGTATTATTTCTGGCGATGTGATGTTGGGCTTAGAGATCTCTGCATTAGAAGAAAGCGGCTACGCCGAAATCGTCAGCCAGCCCAAGGTGATTACCGGTGACAAACAGCAAGCATCGATTGAAAACGGTACAGAGGTCGCTTACCAAGAGGCCTCCGCCAGTGGTGCAACTACCGTTGCCTTTAAAGAGGCGGTATTGAAGTTAGATGTGACGCCACAGATCACACCAGATGACAATATTATTATGGACCTTAAAATCAACCAAGACTCAATCGGCGAGCTGACCAATGCGGGCATTCCAACCATTGACGTCACCGAGTTGAATACACAAGTATTGGTTGCCGATGGCCAGACGGTTGTACTTGGTGGTATTTTCCAGAACAACGTCGTGACTGGCGTGTCTAAGGTGCCGTTGTTGGGTGATATCCCCGTAGTTGGCCGTTTGTTCCGCAAAAATACCAAGAGCGAAGACAAGCGCGAGCTAATCATCTTTGTAACGCCGCGCATCATGTCGAGCACACTGACCAATAACTAATGACTATTCGTTCTAATATTGTCCTTGTCGGCCCCATGGGGGCCGGCAAATCCACCGTCGGGAGGCTACTAGCCTCCCGACTTGGTTTTGGCTTTGTGGATACCGACTCGGTAATCGAAGATCGAACCGGCGCGGATATTCCGTGGATTTTTGATGTAGAGGGCGAAGAAGGTTTTCGCAATCGCGAAACCGCCGTATTGCAAGATTTGCTCAGCGAGCAATCGCCAATGGTGATTGCTACCGGCGGGGGCATTGTAACGCGCGCCGAAAATATCCCCTTGCTGCGCGAGCTGGGCCAGGTATTTTTTTTGCAGGCCTCGCTGGAGCAGCTGACCGCGCGCACCAGCAAGGACAAAAAACGCCCTTTGCTACAAGTAAAAGACCCTAAAGCAAAAATTGAACAACTATTACGCGAGCGCACACCGCTTTACCAGCAAGCCGCTCACGCCAATATCGTCACCGATGTTCGCGGTGCAAAAGGCGTGGTCCACCAAATTTGTGCTCATCTAGAGTCATAGCTTGCCTTTGTTGGGGCAAACGGCTTAGCATGCTCAGCGTTTCAATGGCCCACTGCACGGGCCTACTTTGATGGCTGAGCTCTACTATGACCCAACGAACCTTAACGGTTAATTTAGCGGACCGTTCCTACCCGATATATATTCAACCCGCCGCAATTGCGCAGGCTGACCTGTGGCAGCCGCTGGTTGCTAAGCGCCAAGTGATGATTGTTAGCAACGACACTTTGGGCGAGCTTATAGTGCCATCACTGCTGCAGTGTTTTTCCGGCTTATCGACGCCGCCGAAAAAGCTACATTCCGTATTGCTGCCCGACGGTGAAAAGTTTAAAAACCTCGACACCCTAAACCGCGTTTTCGATGCGTTGCTGGAGCAGCGTTTTGATCGTCGATGCTTGATAATTGCGCTCGGCGGTGGTGTGGTAGGGGATATGGCCGGTTTTGCGGCGGCTTGTTATCAGCGCGGCGTCGAATTTGTGCAGGTGCCAACGACATTGCTCTCGCAGGTCGATTCCTCGGTCGGCGGCAAAACGGGGGTCAATCACCCGCTTGGCAAAAATATGATTGGCGCGTTTTACCAGCCTCAGGCTGTAGTTATTGACACCAACGTATTGCAAACCTTACCGGATCGAGAGCTGTCGGCAGGGCTGGCAGAAGTTATCAAATATGGGCTGATAGCCGACCGCGATTTTCTAACCTGGCTCGAGCACAACATGACAGCGCTGCTCGCCCGCGACCCAGAGGCGCTGGCCTATGCCATTTACCGCAGCTGCGAAATAAAAGCCGAAGTCGTTGCCGCCGACGAGCGCGAGGGGGGGATTCGCGCAATTTTAAACTTGGGGCACACCTATGGCCATGCCATCGAGAATGTGCAAGGTTATGGTGTTTGGTTACATGGTGAAGCCGTGGCCGCGGGCATGGTGATGGCCACAGACTTATCGTATCGATTGGGCTGGATCAGCAAGGCGGATCACGAGCGCGCATGCGCGGTAATTGCGAGCGCCAATTTACCTACCGAACCCCCCCGAGATATGAGCAAAGAAGACTTTATCAATGGTATGGCGGTCGATAAAAAAGTGCTCGATGGCCAATTGCGTTTAGTTCTGCTTAAGCAAATGGGTCAAGCTGTGGTAACGTCCGACTTTGATTCTACTATTCTCGATCAGCAGTTGAGTAATCTCGCTGAGCACTAATTCAATTAATATGTGTCATTTAAGGAGTGCGAGTCATGCCTAGTGCGTCGGAGACGGCCAACCCTTTTTCGGGAGGTGCATGTTTTGTTAACCCTCCCACGTGGCAAGGTGTATTGCGGCAACTGCTTCATCTAGCGCAGTTCTCCGGCGGGTTACAAGTTGTCGATGGCGAAGTGGGCGCCGGTAAGACCGTGTTTGCCCATCACATGTCGCGTAGTTTGCCCGATGATGTTTGCTGTGGCGTACTGGCGCTACCGCCAGGTTTGCCGACCTCACAAGTCTTTGATTGTTTGCTGACATCCTTGGGCGTCGACGTTAATGATGGCCAGAGTGTCGGGCAGTCAATTATCGCGCTTCGGCACTATGATGCCGAACTTAAACAAGAGCAACTGCGCAAAATACTGATTATTGATGACGCCCACAATTTTGACGACCAAGCGTTGGCGGCATTGGCCAGTGTTTTTCAAGGGGGCGCCGATACCGAAGTGGGGCTGGCGCTGGTTTTTATTGGTGAGCCAGGTACCGCCCAGCGCTTAGACTCGCTAAACCTCGTCGACGTTGAAGTGCGCGATTGCATATTGCCGGCCTTTTCGCTGTCGGACGCGACCGAGTTATTAACCCAAGAATTTGCCGAAACCCATGAAGGCCAAGCATTCCCATTCGACGATGACACCGTTTGTGCGTTGTGGAATGAATCAGCCGGCCGGCCGGGTGAGCTACTGCGGTTGGCTCAAGCGGCATGGCTTGAGGCCGGCGATGCTCGCTCCGCGTGGTGGTCGCGCGTTCCCATTTGGCACGCCTTGGCCATCGTGGTACTGATCGTGGCATTGGCGTGGGGCTTTTTAGCTCAAAACTTTGGCCGCGAAACCGCTGAAGAGGCGATCGTACCGGCTAATGTCCCCGCGCTCCAGCAGGACACTGCCGATGGGGCGAGGAGCAGTGCGAGCAAAGCGGCGAGTTCGATTAATGTAGCGGCTATTACCGATGCACCAAATCGTGCAGCTGTGAACGAAGCGGGTGGCAGCACCACCTCAAGCGCTGAAAATCAGGCCCAAAAAGGTGCTGAGCAATCATCGGCAAGCTCGGAAGCAGTTGGGCAAGCTGAACCCAGCGCCGAAGCTGGCGAGCCCGCGCGGCTAGCCATTGATGTTATAGCGGCCCCAAGCGCAAACAGCGAGAGCGCTCGTCAATCCACTGCCGGCCAGCCGCGTGAAGCCAAAGCGGCAAAACCAGCGTCTGCGCCGGCTCAAGCCAAAGCGCCAAGCGTGCCCGCACCGCGGCCCAAGCCTGAGCTCGAAGGCTTAACGCCCGACGAGAGCGCCTTAATGGCGATGCCACCGGGCGGTTATGTGCTGCAGGTGTCGGCGGCAAAATCCCTCTCGGCACTGCAGCAGTTTGTCGAGGCTCAGCCCAACAACGCGACGCTTCGCATTTACCGCTCGCTGCGCTCTGGCAAAAGTTGGTTTGTTGTTGTTGAGGGTTTTTACGCCGATAAAGACTCCGCCTTAGCGGCAATGAGCAATTTGCCCAGCGGTCAATTAAAGGCGGGGCCTTGGCCTAAAAGCATGGCGGCGGTTAAGCTCGAAATTGCGGCGTATAAACAACAGGCGCCCTAAATAAGGGCGTTCGCACGCTGCACTTTATCGGTTATTGTGCGCCGATCTTGCCAATTTTGGTCTTAACCGTTAACATTCAGCGCCCATTTATCAGGCAAGCCCCTTTCTTTAGGGGCTTTTTTGTCTCTGGCGGCGGAGTTGCCGCCCGACTGTAGTCAGTTAGTGATACGGAGTCTTGGCGCGAAAGTCGCATAGCTCGCTAACTTTGGGGCTGTTATAAGGCGTATGATCAAAGACGCAGTCTTTACGCCAGCTAAAAAACTTAGGGCGCAGGGCGCGAGAGTGTAGCCGGCTGCTAGCCAAGCTACGCGAGCCCGCACAGTGAAAGCCCATTGCCGATGCCGCGCCGGTGCCATTTACCGGTGATCTGGCTCGATGTATTAACAACTTACGTGAAGTGAATCTGCTTATGAATACTGGCCTGTACCGGTTAGATGAGTTTAAAGACAATTGTGGTTTTGGTTTGATTGCCCATCTCAAGGGGCAAGCCAGCCACAATTTGTTGCTGACCGCCATTGAATCGCTGACCTGCATGACCCACCGCGGCGGTATTGCTGCCGACGGCAAAACCGGTGATGGCTGCGGTTTATTGATCAAAAAGCCAGACAGCTTTTTACGCACTGTCGCAAAAGACGACGCCGGCTTTGAGTTAAGCGAGCTCTACGCGGTCGGCGCCTTTATGCTAAGCAAAAAGAACGCCGCCTCAGATGCAGCCAAAAAAGTCATTTTGGCCGAGCTCGCCAAAGAGGGCTTTGCGGATGTAGCATGGCGCAAATTGCCGACTAATTCCGATTGCCTTGGCCCGATTGCCAAAGAAAGCGAGCCGGACTTTTACCATTTGTTCGTCAATACCTCGGGCGCTGATGAGCAAGCCTTTAGTGCCAAGTTATTTCTTGTTCGCCGGCGGATCGAAAAGGCGCTGGCGGAAGACCCCGACTTCTATGTGGCTAGCCTTAGTAGTGCTGTGGTGTCATTTAAAGGCTTAATGATGCCTGTAGACTTGCCTAAGTACTTCCCCGATTTAGGCGACCAGCGCATGGAAACCGCAATTTGCGTATTCCACCAGCGATTCTCCACCAATACCTTGCCGCGCTGGCCGTTGGCTCAGCCTTTTCGCATGTTGGCCCACAATGGCGAGATCAACACCATTGTGGGTAACCGCAACTGGGCTCTGGCCAGAACGCCAAAATTCCAAAATGACTTACTGCCCAACCTCGACGAGGTTGCACCGCTCGTTAACCGCACCGGCTCTGATTCCTCCAGCTTAGATAACATGCTGGAAGTATTGCTGACTGGCGGTATGGAATTGCATCGTGCGGTGCGCATGCTCGTACCCCCTGCGTGGCAAAACGTTGAGACCATGGATCAAGATCTCAAAGCCTTCTACGAATATAATTCAATGCACATCGAACCTTGGGACGGCCCCGCCGGCCTGGTGGTTACCGATGGTCGCTACGCGGTATGTACCCTTGACCGCAACGGCCTGCGCCCTTCGCGCTGGGTGATTACAAAAGATGATTTAATCACCGTGGCCTCTGAGGTCGGCGTATACAACTATGCGCCGGAAGATGTCGTCGCTAAAGGTCGTTTGGGGCCGGGCCAAATGTTGTCGGTTGATACCGAAACGGGGCAGCTGTTCCATACCGAAGACATCGACAAACAGCTTAAAGCCAGCAAGCCTTACCGCAAGTGGCTGAATGAGCAGGCCACGCGCATCGAGTCGAGCTTAGAGCTAGACCACGCCGAGCAAGGCCTGTCCGACGACGAAGTCAAAGTCTACATGAAGATGAACCGAGTCACTTTTGAAGAGTGTGACTCGGTGCTGCGCCCGCTTGCGGAGGGCGGCCAAGAGGCAGTAGGCTCGATGGGTGACGATACGCCGATGGCCGTGCTGTCTCTGCAGCAGCGCTCGTTGTACGATTATTTCCGTCAGCAGTTTGCGCAGGTGACCAACCCGCCCATCGACCCGCTGCGCGAAGCGATTGTCATGTCGTTGGAAACCTGCCTAGGTAAAGAGCTGAGCGTCTTCGAAGAAACCGAAGCCCATGCACAGCGCATTATCCTTAGCAGCCCAGTGC
The DNA here is from genome assembly GCA_036554385.1 of Marinagarivorans sp. GTDB lineage: Bacteria > Pseudomonadota > Gammaproteobacteria > Pseudomonadales > Cellvibrionaceae > Marinagarivorans. The sequence continues at coordinate 12,346 of DATBNJ010000173.1, forward strand.
TGTCGCCGGACAAATTCCGCGCCTTGCTCGATGTCGACTCTGGCAAATATGCAATCAAGTCTTATAGCTTGCTTTACGACGCCGATAAAACCGACCTAAAGTCCGCGTTAACCGCACTGGTCGACGACGTTGTTGCCGGTGTGCGCGCGGGCGAAGCGGTGGTCATCTTAAGTGATGCCGACCTCAAAGAAGGTTTAGTGCCTATTCACGCCTTGCTGGCGACCGGTGCCGTGCACCAGCGCTTAACTAACGAAGGTTTGCGTTGCGATGCCAATATTGTGGTGCAAACCGCTACAGCGCGCGACTCGCACCAGATCGCCACCTTAATTGGCTACGGTGCGACGGCGGTTTACCCCTACTTAAGCTACTACATTATTAACAGCCTGATCACCTCGGGCGACTTGTTAGCGAATGTCGATAACGCCTACAAAAACTATCGCCAAGGCATCAATAAGGGCCTGCTGAAAATCTTGTCAAAAATGGGCATCTCCACCATTGCTTCATACCGAGGCTCGCAGCTGTTTGAAGCGATTGGTCTTGGCACCGAAGTGGTTTCGCTGTGTTTTGCCGGTACGCCAAGTCGTATCGAAGGCGCCGGTTTTGAAGATTTAGAAGTCGACCAAAAGATTTTGGCCAAACTGGCGTGGAAAGCGCGCAAGCCCATTAACCACGGTGGCATTCTTAAATATGTGCACGGCCACGAGTACCATGCTTATAACCCGGATGTTGTGCAGGCGCTGCATGCGGCGGTGCAAACTGGCGAGTACTCGGCGTGGCGCGATTACGCCAAGCTGGTAAACGAGCGCCCCGTGGCAACCTTGCGAGACCTATTAGCGATTCGCAGCGATATTACCCCGGTGCCGCTCGAAGAAGTCGAGCCCGTAGAAAACCTCTTTAAATGCTTTGACTCTGCCGGCATGTCGCTCGGCGCCTTGTCGCCAGAGGCGCACGAAGCCCTCGCCGAGGCCATGAACACCCTTGGTGGTCGCTCCAATAGTGGTGAGGGTGGTGAAGACCCTGCGCGCTACGGCACTATAAAAGTGTCCAAGATTAAGCAAGTCGCTTCTGGCCGTTTTGGTGTTACGCCTGCGTACTTAAGCAACGCCGAGGTTCTGCAAATTAAAGTGGCGCAAGGTGCTAAGCCCGGCGAAGGCGGTCAGCTGCCGGGCGGTAAAGTGAACGACCTAATTGCCCGCTTGCGTTATTCCGTGCCCGGCGTCACCTTAATCTCGCCGCCGCCGCACCACGATATCTACTCGATCGAAGATTTGGCGCAGCTGATTTATGACCTTAAGCAAGTCAACCCAAGTGCTTTGGTGTCGGTTAAGTTGGTGTCTCGCCCTGGTGTCGGTACCATTGCTGCCGGTGTGGCCAAAGCCTACGCCGACTTGATTACCATTTCCGGTTACGACGGCGGTACGGCCGCAAGCCCATTAACGTCAATTCTGCACGCTGGCTCCCCTTGGGAGTTGGGCCTATCGGAAACCCACCAAACCCTGTGCGCCAACGACTTGCGCGATAAAGTTCGCGTGCAAACCGACGGTGGTTTAAAAACCGGTTTGGATGTCGTTAAAGCGGCCATTCTCGGCGCCGAGAGCTTCGGCTTTGGTACTGCGCCTATGGTAGCTTTGGGTTGTAAGTACCTTCGCATTTGCCACCTTAATAATTGTGCAACCGGCGTCGCGACTCAGCAAGACAAGCTGCGCAAGGAGCACTACATTGGCACCGTCGAAATGGTGATGAACTTCTTCCGCTTCGTCGCTGAAGAAACGCGCGAGTGGATGGCCAAGTTGGGTGTGCGCTCGTTAACCGAGCTGATCGGTCGCGTCGATTTACTCGAAGTTATCGAAGGCACCACGGCCAAGCACGCGAAGTTAGATTTGGCGCCGATCATCTATACCGATGATTTTATTAAGAGCAAGCCAAAGTCGTGTCAGGTGGCGCGCAATAAGCCTTACGACGAAGGGAAAAAAGCCGAGCAGATGGTCGCAGAAGTGCTTCCGTCCATCGAAGCAAAAACCGGTGGCGAGTTTACCTTCACCATCACTAACTGCGACCGCTCTATTGGTGCCCGTTTAAGTGGCGAAATCGCCAAGCGCTACGGCAACCTCGGCATGGAAGACGCGCCGATAAAATTAAACCTTAAAGGGATTGCGGGTCAAAGCTTCGGCGTGTGGAATGCCGGCGGTTTAGAGATGCGCTTAGAAGGCGATGCCAACGACTACGTCGGTAAAGGCATGGCGGGCGGCAAACTGGTTATTCGTCCACCAGAGGGCTCCAGTTTTGCCTCCCAAGAAACTAGCATTGTGGGCAACACCTGTTTGTACGGGGCCACGGGCGGTAAGTTGTTTGCCGCCGGTTGTGCCGGCGAGCGTTTTGGGGTGCGTAACTCGGGCGCCTTTGCGGTTGTTGAGGGAGCCGGTGATCACTGCTGTGAATACATGACCGGCGGGGTGATTACCGTGCTGGGCCGAACAGGTCTCAATTTTGGCGCCGGTATGACGGGCGGTTTTGCCTACGTACTCGACGAGGACAACACCTTTGTCGACCGCTACAACCACGAGCTGGTAGACATTGTGCGTGTGAACACCGAATCGCTCGAAGACCATCGCAATCACTTGCGTAGTGTTATCAATGAATTTGTCACCGAGACGCAAAGCGCTTGGGGGCAGCATATATTGAACTCATTTGATCACATGGTAACTCGCTTCTGGCTGGTGAAGCCAAAGGCCGCGAGCTTGCAAAGCTTGTTAACCAGCTTGGGTTCGCGCGGAGAATAATCAGCCAGTACTCAGTCCGCTGAGCTATTGCTATTTGAGATATCGTTATGGGTAAGCGTTTAAGTAACAATTTTCAATTCTTAGATGTGGGTCGACAAGACCCCGCTAAAAAAGCCATCGACGTCCGCAAAGCGGAGTTTGTTGAAATTTATCAACCGTTCAGTGAAGAACAGGTGCAAGACCAATCGCACCGCTGCTTAGAATGCGGTAATCCGTATTGTGAGTGGAAGTGCCCCGTGCACAACTTTATTCCCAATTGGTTAAAGTTGATTGCCGAGGGCAATATTACCGAGGCGGCAGAGCTGTCGCATCAAACCAACTCGTTACCGGAAGTGTGTGGTCGCGTGTGCCCGCAAGATCGTTTGTGCGAAGGCGCTTGTACACTGAACGATGGCTTTGGTGCCGTCACTATCGGCAACGCCGAGAAGTACATCACCGATACCGCATTCGCCATGGGCTGGCGCCCCGATATGTCCAAAGTTGTTTGGACCGATAAAAAAGTGGCCGTGATTGGGGCCGGCCCAGCGGGCTTGGGTTGTGCTGACGTACTGGTGCGCAATGGTGTTAAGCCCGTTGTGTTTGATAAATACCCCGAAATCGGTGGCTTGCTGACCTTTGGCATTCCCGAGTTTAAACTCGAAAAATCGGTAATGACCCGCCGCCGCGAAATTTTTGAAGGCATGGGTGTTGAGTTTCGCCTTAACACTGAAGTGGGCGCCGACATCACGATGGCGCAGCTGCTGGAAGACTATGATGCGGTATTTATGGGCATGGGCACCTACACCTACATGAAAGGCGGCTTCCCCGGTGAAGACCTACCCGGTGTGCATGATGCCTTGCCGTTTTTGGTCTCTAACGTCAACCGTAACCTAGGCTTCGAAAAAGACCCCGCCGACTTTATCAGCGTAAAGGGCCAGCGCGTAGTGGTGTTGGGCGGTGGTGATACCGCAATGGACTGTAACCGAACCTCCATTCGTCAAGGCGCGCAAAGCGTTACCTGTGCTTACCGACGCGACCGCGAAAACATGCCGGGCTCGCGCCGCGAAGTACAAAACGCCATCGAAGAGGGTGTAGAGTTCTTATTTAATCGCCAGCCCGTTGGCATAGTTGGCGACGGCAAGGTCGAAGGCGTTAAAGTGGTGACAACTCAGCTGGGTGAGCCCGACGAGCGAGGCCGTCGTCGTCCAGAGCCGATCCCCGGCAGCGAAGAAATACTGCCCGCCGACGTTGTCCTTATTGCGTTTGGTTTCCGCCCCAGCCCCGCTGATTGGTTTGAGACCAATGGCGTTAAGCTGACCGACTGGGAAACGGTCGTGGCACCAGAGGAGCAAGAGTTCAAGTTCCAAACGACCAACCCCAAAGTGTTTGCCGGCGGCGATATGGTGCGAGGCTCCGATTTGGTGGTGACCGCCATCTGGGAAGGGCGCGAAGCCGCAGAGGGCATTCTGGATTACCTCGATCTATAAGGGGGTATTAATCGCCTGCTTTAAAAACCGGCTTTGGCCGGTTTTTTTTGGTCTGAAAGTCGCTTTTCTCGGTAAACCCACTTTATAAAATGCAGTGCCAACTGTATAACGGGCGACTATGGTTACTGTGGATATGCCTGCAAGGGTGTCGCCGCGCCAGCGCTAATGGGTTAATCCTTGGTCTGGGCTACTCACCGCGCCCTGAAGTGTGCTGTGCGGGCACAACGAATTTACTGAACAATAAGGTTGAATAATGTCTGAGTTGAAAAATGATCGTTTTTTGCGTGCTTTAGCCCGCCAACCCGTCGATGTGACGCCCGTGTGGATGATGCGTCAAGCGGGGCGCTATTTGCCAGAATACCGTGCCTCTCGCGCCAGTGCGGGGAGTTTTATGGACCTGTGCATGAACCCGGAGCGAGCCTGCGAAGTGACCTTGCAACCGCTCGAGCGTTACCCGCTAGATGCTGCGATTTTGTTCTCGGATATTCTGACCATTCCCGATGCCATGGGCTTAGGGCTGTATTTTGAAACCGGCGAAGGGCCGAAATTCAAAAAGACGGTAGCCACGGCAGCCGATGTCGACGCCCTACCGGTGGTTAATACGCTAAAAGATTTGCCCTACGTGACCGATGCCGTGCGCACCATTCGCAAAGAGTTGAATGGTCGCGTGCCATTGATTGGCTTTTCCGGTAGCCCCTGGACGCTCGCCACCTATATGGTCGAGGGCGGCTCGAGCAAAGACTTCCGCAAAGCCAAAGCGCTGGCCTATAACGACCCAGGGTTGATGCATGCCATGCTCGACAAACTCGCGCTTTCGGTCACCGAATATCTCAACGAGCAAATCAAGGCCGGTGCTCAAGCGGTGCAAATCTTCGATTCGTGGGGTGGCGCTTTGGCGCACGACGCTTACCGCGAATTTTCGCTAAAACCCATGCAAAAAATCGTCGATGGTTTAATTCGCGAGCACGATGGCCGCAAAGTGCCCGTCATTATGTTTACCAAAGGCGGGGGGCAATGGCTCGAGGTTATGGCGGATACTGGTGTGGATGCCCTCGGTTTAGACTGGACAACACCAATTTCTGGCGCGAAAAGCCGCGTTGGGGACCGTGTCGCTTTGCAGGGTAATATGGACCCAGCTATCTTATATTCAAAGCCCGAGCGCATTCGGGCAGAGGTGGCCAAGATCTTGGCCGATTTTGGTAAGGGTAATGGGCATGTTTTTAATCTCGGGCACGGCATAACGCCGGAAGTTGACCCCGCCAATGCCGGGGCATTTATCGAGAGCGTTCACGAATTGTCGGCCGTGTATCACGCCTAGGCGCAGCGCTTTTAGCCCCGCGTTGCCGGCGTGCTGATGGTTCATCCATTCGGCAAGCGCGCCGTGCAATCGCTGCTTATTTGCGTCAGCTTGTGACAAAAATAATAGATATTGATTAAAAAACGTCCATTGAGTTATCATCAGCACCTGCCGCCAAGCCGATAAACAGACGGATGTATTGGCCTGCGCGTGCATTAGCATTCATTATACTGTTGTTGAGGGTAAGCCTGTGGGCGTTAAACAAGTAAAAGTAGATGTCAGCGAAGTGACGATTGGCATGTTTGTGTCGGGCTTGGATCGCCCTTGGACACAAACACCCTTTCCTTTGCAGGGCTTCTACGTTCGTGATCTGGATGAGATCAACCTATTAAAGTCGCATTGCCGGCATATTTATATCGATGTATTAAAGGGCGCACGCCCTGCTAAAGCCAGCCTTAAAACGCTGAGCTCGCCTGCGCGCCCGACGCGTGCGGCGGTTAAAGCTAGCGCTGGCGATAAAGTCACCGGTATGCCGCCGTTGAAAACCAAACCAAACCTTTACCCCGTTACCGAGCCATTGCGCGAGGAAATGACCGGCGCGCGTGAATTGCATCGCGAGGTTTACGGTGCCGTTGCGCAAATTGTTAAGCAGCTGAGCGGCGGCGATGCCAAAGGGGCTATTTTAGACACTAAGCGCGCAGCCAGTGCCATGGTCGGTAGCGTCTTGCGCTGTCCCGATGCTTTTACATGGTTAACGCGCGTTAAGCAAAAAGACGAGTATACCTACAGCCACGCCGTGCGCTCGGCGGTATGGGGTATTTTGCTCGGTCGCCATATGGGGTTGTCAAAAAGCGACCTGGAAGTATTGGCCATGGGCCTGTTGCTGAAAGATGTCGGCAAAACCCGCCTGACCGATGATTTACTTGCCGAAAAGGTGCGAACACCCGCTCAGCAGACGCAGTACGAGCGTTTTGTCGCGCTAGGCGTCGAGATTCTAGAGCAGGTATCCGATGTGTCGCCACGGGTTATCTCTGTGGTTAAAACGCACCAAGAGCGCATCAACGGCTCGGGCTTCCCCGAGCACTTACGCGGCGAAAAAATCCCCCTACTGGGTCGCATCGCTGCGATAGTCACCTTTTACGATGAAGTGACTAATCCGCGCGGCGAGAAGTTTCCCGTATCACCGTCCAAAGCGGTTGCACAGCTTTATGAAGGCCGGGATACCTTGTTTCAAGGGGATCTGGTGGTCGAGTTTATTCGCGCCATCGGGCTTTACCCTACGGGTACCCTGGTCGAGCTCAATACCGGTGAGGTTGCGGTGGTGGTTGAGCAGAACTTCGAGCGGCGCTTAAAGCCTCACGTGATGGTGGTGATGGACCCATACAAGCGCGAGCTTAGCGAGTACATCTACCTCGACATGGCCTTCGACGACAAGCAAAAGCAAGCCAAGATCGATGCTGGCAAGTTGTCCGCCGCTGAGGTTGAGTGGATCGAAATTGCCCAAGATCTAGAGCCGGGTGCCTATGATATCGATGTATTGGACGTGTGCGAAAGCTACATCAAGCGCACCGCCGCCAGTAACAAAGGCATTTTTGGTTTTCTCAAAAACAAGCGCCTGGCGGGAATGTTTGGCATTTAACCTCCGGTGGGCGTTTTAGCTCAACGCAGGCTAGTCGTTCTTAGAACTTGGCCGCCGAGCCGAAGCGAAGCCGGGACCTAAAACAAAAAAAGCCCGCTTTTTTCAAAGCGGGCTTTTAACATTACCATCTAGCAGCGGCCTCTGCACTAATCCGTTTTGCGCCCGCTTACACATTAAAGCGGAAGTGAATAATATCGCCGTCGGCAACGATATAGTCTTTGCCTTCTAGGCGCCATTTGCCGGCTTCTTTGGCGCCGGCTTCGCCTTTGTTGGCGATAAAGTCGTCGTAGCCAACAACCTCTGCGCGAATAAAGCCTTTTTCAAAATCTGTGTGAATCTTACCGGCAGCCTGAGGGGCGCTGGCGCCGATGGGGATGGTCCAGGCGCGCACTTCTTTGACCCCGGCGGTAAAGTAGGTTTGCAGATCGAGCAGCTCGTAACCTGCGCGAATAACGCGGTTTAAGCCGGGCTCGTCCATGCCTAAATCTTCGAGAAACTCAGCGACTTCGTCCGCTTCAAGTTCGGCGATCTCAGCCTCAAGCTTGTTGCAAATGGGGACCACAACGGCGTTTTCGGCTTCGGCAATTTTGCGTACCGTGTCTAGGTGTGGGTTGTCCTCGAAGCCGTCTTCTTGCACATTGGCAATGTACATGGTCGGCTTGAGTGTCAGCAGGCTCATGCCTTTAAGGTCTTTGATCTCGTCGTCAGTTAATGACATCGCGCGCAGCGGTAGGGCCTCGTTCAGATGCGGAAGCAGTTTTTCCAGCAGCGCTTTCATTTTCATGGCGTGCTTGTCTTGCCCTTTGGCCAGTTTTGCATAGCGCTGAATGCCTTTTTCAACGCTTTCGAGGTCGGCGAGTGCCAGCTCGGTATTAATGGTGTTGATATCGCTTTGGGGGCTGATTTTGCCATCGACATGGATTACGTTTTCATCCTCAAAGCAGCGCACAACGTGGGCAATGGCCTCGGTCTCGCGGATATTGGCCAAAAACTGGTTGCCGAGGCCTTCGCCCTTAGAGGCGCCCGCCACTAGCCCTGCGATATCGACAAACTCCATGGTCGTGGGAATCAGCTTTTCGGGTTTAACGATGGCGGCAATGGCGTCTTGGCGCGGGTCGGGTACGGGCACAATGCCTGAGTTGGGCTCAATGGTGCAAAACGGAAAGTTTTCGGCGGCAATACCGGATTTGGTCAGAGCATTAAATAAAGTTGATTTTCCAACGTTGGGTAGGCCAACGATGCCACATTTGAAACCCATGGTGTGATCCTATTGAGGCTTAAAAGTTGTTAGGCAGATGTGTGTAGGTTTTTCATGGCTCGATTCCACTCGCCGGCAGCAATATCTGCCATTACGGCCTGAGCGTTTCGTATCGAGTCCTGAGTGAGATCAAATTCTGTTTTGGGTGCTTTTTTAAGCACGTAATCGGCAACCTGCTTGGCGTTGCCGGGGTGTCCGATGCCCAGTCGCAGGCGGGCAAAGTTTTTGTCATTGCCCAGGGCGCTAATAATATCGCGCAAGCCGTTATGGCCGCCGTGTCCACCGCCGAGCTTTAAGCGTACCGTGCCGGGCGCGAGATCGAGCTCGTCATGCGCGACCAGGATGGCCTCGGTGGGGATTTTGTAAAACTGGCAGATCGCTGCAACAGCTTGGCCGCTGCGGTTCATATAGGTGGTGGGTACTAGTAGGCGAATATCGCGGCCACCGAGGGTGATGCGCGCGCTAGTGCCAAAAAATTTGGGTGTGCTTGCGAGGTTGCCGCCGTGAGCTTGGCATAGCTCGGTCACAAAGTCTTCGCCCGCATTGTGGCGAGAGTGTTGGTATTGTGGGCCCGGATTACCCAGGCCCACAATCAGCTGAACAGGTGTATTCACGTTGGTCAGCTTATAGAAGCTTAAGCTTCTTCAGTAGTTTCTTCGTCGTCACTGCTGCCTTTAGGCTTGTTGATTGACGCTACAGGCAGGTCGTGATCAGCGCCTTGGCTCAGTGCAACAGAGCTTACGCCGCTTGGCAATTTAAGGTCCGAAACGTGAACGGTTTGGCCAACTTCAACGTCTGCCAAGTCAACTTCGATAAACTCGGGCAGTGCGCTCGGCAAACAAGATACTTCAAGCTCGGTCATGGTGTGGTTAACAATACCACCGCCTTTCTTAACGCCGACGCTGGTGGCTTCATTAATAAAGTGAAGCGGCACGTTAACGGTGATCTTGCTGTCTTCTGAAACGCGCAAGAAGTCAGCGTGCAGCACAACGGCTTTCGCTGGGTGGCGTTGCAAATCTTTAAGAATAACGGTTTCGTCGGCGTTATCAATTTTTAAGGTGATAACGTGCGAGTAGAACGCTTCGCTTTCTAAGTGCTTAATAAGCTCTTTGTGCTCGATGGTGATGTTTTGCGGAGCTTTGTCACCACCGTAAACGATAGCGGGTAAAAGTCCCTGCTCGCGGCGCAGGCGGCGGCTCGCACCTTTCCCTGCATCTTCGCGAGCTGAGGCAATCAATGTAAAGTCTTCAGCAGACATGGGGTAATCCTCAATTTGTGTAATGCGCCGCGACCTGCGCACCACGTCTAATAAAGGCTGCCGTCCTAAGTGGCGGCAGCCGGTTTGGGTTGATGTTCTTCAGGTGTTAATCAAGCCTCAGGGCTCGGGTTAATACCTAGCGGAACATCGCGCTTAGAGATTCTTCGTTGCTAATGCGACGCATGGCTTCCGCGAGCATGGGGGCCAAAGTTAACTGGCGCACTTTCTCGGTTTCAATCACCCCGTCTTTCAATGGGATCGAGTCGGTGACTACCAGTGCGTCAAGCGCCGAAGCGCCGATTCGGTCTGCGGCGGGGCCTGACAAAATAGGGTGCGTACAGTAGGCAATAACCTTGCGGGCGCCGTGCGCTTTAAGTGCTGCGGCGGCGTTGCACAGGGTGCCAGCGGTATCGACCATATCGTCGACCAATAAGCAGGTTCGGTCTTCGACTTCACCAATAATGTTCATAATCTCGGCGACATTGGCTTTGGGGCGACGCTTATCAATAATCGCGAGGTCGACGCCAAGCTCTTTGGCGACGGCTCGGGCGCGCACTACGCCACCGATGTCCGGTGAAACGATAGTTAGCTGCTCAAAATTTTGTTGCTCGATATCATTAAGTAAAACGGACGAGCCATAAACGTTGTCTACCGGCACATCAAAAAAGCCTTGGATTTGCTCCGAGTGCAAGTCGACGGTCAGTACTCGGTCAACGCCGGCGGTTGCCATCATGTCGGCGACGATTCTGGCGCTGATAGGCACGCGTGCAGAGCGAACGCGCCGGTCTTGGCGGGCGTAACCAAAGTAAGGGATGACCGCGGTAATGCGACCTGCCGATGCACGATGCAGTGCATCCACCATGAACAGTAATTCCATGATGTTATCGTTAGTGGGTACACAGGTGGACTGCACAATAAAAACATCGCGACCGCGCACGTTTTCATTGATTTCTACAGAAATTTCGCCATCCGAAAATTTTGACACGGTTGCGTCGCCAAGGGGAATGCCCAGTTGGTCGACAACCTTTTTGGCGAGAGCTGCATTGGCGTTGCCGGTAAAAACCATTAAATCAGGCACGTGAGTCACCTTGTAAATCGAGTGTGGATCGAATGACTAATCAGTAAGAGTTTTGCGGCAGGAAGCTATCAAAAGATGGCTGGGGTGGCAGGACTCGAACCTGCGAATGGCAGGATCAAAACCTGCTGCCTTAGCCACTTGGCGACACCCCAGTAACACATTCACATCTCGAAAGGGCGGTGTGTAGCGGTGATCTGTTGACACCCTTGGCTACAAAGCCTTCCAGATGTTCAGGTCTGCTGGCAAAAACGCTTTTCGCTTCGGCTTCAGAATCGAACGCTGCAAAGATGCAAGAGCCCGTTCCTGTAAGCTGCGCTGGCGAAAAAAAGTTAAGCCAATCAACCGCTTCCTTCACTTGTGGATAACGCTGCAAGACTATGTCTTGGCAGTCGTTTTTACCGCCCCCCTCAAGGAAGGCCGCTACTTTAATGATGTGCGTGTCTCTTGTCAAATTTTTTTGCGAAAAAACTTCAGCGGTGGAAATGTGCACATTGGGGCGTACCACTAGGTACCAACGTGAGGGTAATTCAATGGGCGAGATTATCTCGCCGACCCCTTCGGCCCAGGCGCTAAAACCGCGCACAAACACCGGCACGTCGGCGCCCAGTTGAATGCCAAGCTGCGCGAGTTGCTCGAGCGAAAAGCCCGTTTGCCATAAATGGTTAAGCGCCAGCAGGGCGGTGGCCGCGTTTGAGCTGCCACCGCCAATGCCCCCGCCCATAGGTAGCTTTTTAGCTAACGTGATGTCTGCGCCCGCACGGCAGCCCGATGCGCTGCGCAGTAGCTCGGCGGCGCGAATAATCAGGTTGTCGCTGTGGGCAACCCCGTGGATTTCCGGGGTTAAGTTCAGCGCGTTGTCGGTTCTGCTGCTAAACGTCAGCTGGTCGCCATAATCCAACAGTTGGAAGACGGTTTGTAACTGGTGGTAGCCATCGGCGCGTCGGCCATTAATGTGCAAAAACAGGTTGAGCTTGGCAGGGCTTGGCAGCGTTAGCACCTATTTGGGCTCCCATTGCTTGACGATAATTAACACGCTCAGCCCTTGGCGGCTAGCTACCAGTTTGTGCGGTAACCACAGGTTGTCGTAGTTTTGGTGACGGCTCAGTTGAATGTGCCAGCCCTGTTGGCTCAGCTGACTGTAAGCGCCCTCGGGCGTAAGGGTGACGTCATCGAGAATCGCGTGGGGCGCGGGCTGGCCTTTAATCCAGTATTGCAGCTCTTGGATGGGCGCTTGCCAGCCGACGGTTTGCTGTAAAAGCTGCTCCGGCGTAGGCGCCCACTGAATAGCGCGGTCCGGTGATTCGAGGGTAACGCCTTTCGAGGTGCGCCTTAGCCAGCTCGAGCCATAGCCAAAGGGGCCAAAAAAGTTAATGGTGTAGTTGTCGCTAAACTGTTGCCAGTCGAACGAGGCGCTGTGAGGCTCGTCATCGACGGAGATTTTGATTTTGCCCAGCGCCTGCCACTTATCAAGCCGTGCTAAATGCTGAGCATGGTTTTTTGCGGCTTGGCGCGGGTCGATGGGCGGTTGCTGGGCGGTAAAGCTCTGGCAACCCGACAACAACAGCGCCAGTCCAGCCAGTAATAACAGTTGCCGCATGAGGCGATTCCTTATGTGTTGGCGTCGAGCAAATTAAAGCGTTTGAGTCGTTCGAGAATAAACCGACTGTTGGGGTTGAGTTGCAGGCCCTCTTTCCAGACGGATATGGCCTCGTCTTGCTGGCCTTCCATCCACAGCACTTCGCCGAGGTGGGCGGCGATTTCATCGTTGGGCATAAGCTTAAGCGCCTGCCGCAGGTGAGTGATCGCCATTTGGTTTTGCCCTTGTCGGTAAAGGGCCCAGCCCAAGCTATCAATGGCGGCGGCATTTTGAGGGTCGATTTCCAAGGCGCGCTCGATATAACGAATGGCCTCTGGCAGGCGAATATTGGCATCGGCCAGAATGTAGCCGAGCGAGTTTAAGGCGTCGGCATTGTCAGGGTCTATGTCGATAACCGCGAGCAAATCCCGCTCGGCATCGGCAATGCGATCTTGTGTGACAAACAGCATGGCGCGGTTAAACAGCAGAGTTTGCGAGCGTGGAAAGCGCTCGATGCCCTCGCTAAACGCGAGTTCTGCCTGAGTGGTATCGCCAATATTGCGGTAGTGGTCGGCGAGCAACAGATGCAAGCCCTCTTGGTAAACGGTATCGGCCGACAACTGATAACGGGTAATCAGTTGCAACGCTTCGTCTTGCCGCCCTTCGCTATGCATTAAATCGACGGCGCGGGCGAGTGCGGGCAAAAACTCTTTGCTGGGCAGCACGCGGCTGTAAAAGCGGATCGCTTGCTGCGGCGCATTTTGCTGTTGGGCAATTTTGCCCAAGTAATAGTTGGCGGTATTTTGCTGCTCGGGCGCGCTCTGTAAAGGTATAAAATGATCTTGGGCCTGCTCTAGCTGGCCGAGCTGAAAATAGGTAAGCGCCAAGGCGAGCTGAATATTGCCATCGCCGGGTGCTTGCTTTAACAGTTCTGCAAATTGCTCTGCGGCGGCGGGCAGGTTGTCGCTGGTTAAATTGCGCGCGTACTGCAAGCGCAGGCGTTGATTGTCGGGGAACAGCGCCACAATTTCGCCGAGCCGCTGTTGCGCGGCGGCGGGGTCTCGTTTACCGAGCACGCGAAGCTCTTGAATATACGCCTGTTCGTAGTCGCTTTTTAGGATTTGCGCTTGTCTCGCTTGGGCGAGCGAGGCATCTAGTTGATCGCTTTGGTAGTGCAAAAAGCTAATCGCCAAGGCGAGTTCGGCATCTTGGGGAAACGCTAGCCGCAGCGGCTGGTAGAGTTTTAGCAAGGCGGTGATGTCTTCATCACTAGCGTTGCTGCTAGTCGCTTGCACCGCAAGCGCGTCTAAGCCGTGTGGAGTATGTTGCTTGCGAATTAAAAACTGGCCGTGCTCAAACGCCTCAAAGTATCGCCCAGCATCGGCAAGTGCTGCCATCGCCATGTACCGAGCTTGTGGGTTGTTTGGTGCCAGCGACGCCCACTGGGTGGCCATTTGCCGAGTGGCGATTGGGTCTTGGACAAAATTGGCAAGATGCGCAGCGCGCTCGGTAACGCCGACATCCTGGGTTTGCTTAGCTTGGGTGATATAGTTATTGAGCATGATATCCAGCCGGTTTCGGCTGCCCGCCAACTCCGCGACCATCAGCGAATACAGGGTTTCCGACTCGAAAGGTTGGGGAGGCGGCTCAACAATGGTTTTTTCGACGGGTTCTAGGGGCGGTGCCGCGGGGGTATTGGCGCAGCCCGACAATAGCGCCATGGCGACGGCGAATGCACCACTCGAAAGCGTGAGCGGATACCTTGCCGAGCTTAGCGTGCAGGCTGTGTGTAATAATCGAATCAATAAGTTCATGTGTGGTCAAATCGTGAGTCAGTCTGCATTGTATCGGGGCTGCTAAAGGCTTGCACACTATTGGCTAAATAAATTGCCCCAGCGTGCCGATTGGTTCACTTGCAGCTCGCTAAGCGCCAACGCGGCGCCGCGATACGCCACCGATGGCGCTTCAAAAGAAGCGAGCTCATTAGCCAGTGCCCACTTTAGTGCGCCGCTGAATAAATACGATAAACAAGAGTTAAGCATAGATGCCGAGGTGCGCAGGCAAGTTCAGACGAAGGGTGGAAAACTTCGTGCAGACCACAATTTACCGCCATACTACTTGTCAGTATGCTTGTGAACACTGACAATGGCCGGCTTTGCGCGCAGATCCATGCTGGCCTTGCGCCGGCACCTTTTGAATTGGAAAGAATCGCTACTGTATGACCCTGATTGCGTTGGGAATTAACCACAACACGGCTTCCGTCGAGGTACGCGAAGCCGTGGCCTTTGCGCCGGAGCAAATGACCACGGCGTTGCGCGCCGCTGGCGAAGCTGTGGGCGTGAAGGAAATCGCGATTTTATCCACCTGCAACCGCACCGAAATCTATGCCGATAGCGGCGATAGCCAAATTGGCCACCAGCAGCTGCTAAACTGGCTAGCGGATTACCACGGTGCCGGGTACGACGCATTAGAGGCCTGCCATTATGCCTACGAAGGCGTAGAGGCGGCGCGTCATATGATGAAAGTGGCCAGCGGGCTAGACTCCCTAGTATTGGGTGAGCCGCAAATTTTGGGGCAAATGAAGTCGGCCTACGCCACCGCCAACGATGCCGGCAGTTTAGGCAGTGGCCTGCACGGCGCTTTTCACAAAGTTTTTTCGGTAGCCAAGCGCGTGCGCTCGGAAACGGCCATTGGCGAAAACCCCGTTTCCGTGGCCTATGCGGCGGTATCGCTCGCCCAGCAGATTTTCTCCGACCTTAAAAAAGATACCGCATTGCTCATAGGTGCTGGCGAAACCATCGAACTGGTCGCACGGCATTTGGTAGAGCAAGGGCTTAAAAAAATTATCGTTGCCAACCGTACCTTGGGCAACGCAACTAAACTGGCGCAGCAGTTTAACGGCGAAGCCATTTTGTTATCTGATATCCCCGCGCATTTGCACCACGCGGATATTGTGATTTCGTCGACCGCGAGTCAGCTACCCGTATTGGGGAAAGGGACGGTGGAAGCCGCGCTTAAAAAGCGCCGCCACAAACCCATTTTTATGGTCGATATTGCGGTCCCCCGCGATATCGAAGCGCAAGTGGGCGATCTTGCCGATGTGTACTTGTACACCGTTGATGACTTAAAAGAAGTGATCGACGAAAACATGCGCTCGCGCGAGCAAGCCGCGCAAATTGCGGCAGAAATCATCGACGAAGGCGTGATTCGCTACCAGCAAGAGCTCAATAGCCTCGACGCTGTCGCCACCGTTAAAGCCTACCGCGCCGTCGTCGATGGCCTGCGCGAGGCCGAACTGGCTAAAGCGCTAAAAAATCTACAGGCCGGTGGCGATCCCGCCGATGTGCTCAATCAGCTCGCACGCAACCTCTGTAATAAACTCATGCACACCCCTTCTGCGCAGCTGCGTAAAGCGAGCGCAGAGGGCAATTTTGATGTGATTAATACTTTTCAAACCTTATTTGACCTAGAGGTTGGCGAGCGAAAAGAGCCAACCGACGTCGGCGAAGACCACAACAGCGAGACACCATGAAAGCCAGTATTCTGGAAAAACTGCAAACCCTGACCGAACGCTACCAGGAGGTAGGCGCGTTGCTGGGCGAAAGCGAAATTATCAGCAACCAAAATAAATTCCGAGAGCTGTCCAAAGAATATGCCGAGCTCGAACCGGTGGTTCAGTGCTTTGAGCGCTATGAAAAGGTGCAAGCCGATATGGACGATGCGCGTGCCATGCTGGACGAGTCGGACCCCGAAATGCGCGAAATGGCGCAAGAAGAGTTAGAGTCGGCGCGCGAGCAAATCGAACCGCTAGAAACCGAGCTGCAAAAGCTGTTGCTCCCCAAAGACCCGCGCGATGGCAAAAACGTTTACCTCGAAATTCGCGCCGGAACCGGCGGCGACGAAGCGGCCATTTTTGCCGGCGATTTGTTCCGCATGTACAGCCGCTACGCCGAGTCGCAGCGCTGGCAAATTGAAGTGATTTCGCAAAACGAAGGCGAACACGGCGGCTTTAAAGAGATTATCACTCGCGTGGTCGGCAATGGCGTCTACTCAAAGTTTAAGTTTGAATCCGGCGCCCACCGCGTACAGCGGGTGCCCGCGACCGAATCGCAAGGCCGCATTCACACTTCGGCATGTACTGTAGCGGTGATGCCCGAAGCCGACGAAGCCGAAGAAGTATCAATCAACAAAGCCGACTTGCGCGTCGATACCTTTAGGGCGAGCGGTGCCGGTGGTCAGCACGTTAACAAAACCGACTCCGCCATTCGCCTGACCCATATCCCCAGTGGCGTGGTGGTCGAGTGCCAAGACGAGCGCTCGCAACATAAAAACCGCGCCAAAGCCATGTCGTTGTTAGCGGCCAAGTTGGCCAACAGCGCAGAGGAAAAAGCGGCCAAAGAAATGTCGGACGAGCGCAAAAGCTTGGTCGGCAGTGGCGATCGCTCCGAGCGCATTCGCACCTATAACTACCCGCAAGGCCGGGTCACCGACCATCGCATCAACTTAACGCTGTATAAGCTAGACGAAGTGATGCAAGGCCAGCTTAACGATGTGATTCAGCCTTTGGTCAATGAATATCAAGCCGACCAATTGGCGGCTTTGTCGGAGTAATCGCGTTCGCTATTGACGCCCGAGGTGCGCCAGCATGATGATATCGCAAGCGCTGAAGCTGGCCGCCAGGCTTACCGAGGTGAGCGACTCGCCGCGTTTGGATGCAGAGCTGCTGCTTGCGGCGGCGTCTGGGCTGAATCGCACCTATTTTTATACCTGGCCCGAAAAAGTATTAAACGCCGAGGTAGAAGCCAAATTTCTCGCCCTGTTGGCGCGCCGCGAGCAGGGCGAGCCGATTGCGCATATTACCGGCATGCGCGAGTTTTGGTCGCTACCCTTATCGGTAAATAACACCACCTTAATCCCCAGGCCCGATACCGAAGTTTTGGTCGAAGTGGCGCTGCAGCAGCTGGCGGCTTACCCCGCCGGCGCCGGCAATTGCGATCACCCGCCGAGAATACTCGATTTGGGCACCGGCACGGGCGCCATTGCGCTGGCGTTAGCCAGTGAGTACCCCAAAGCCTGCATCACCGGCATTGATCAAAGTGCAGCCGCCGTCGCCTTAGCCCAAAAAAATGCCCACAGCCTCGGCTTGGCACAGGTTAAATTTTCCATCGGTAGCTGGTTAGACGAGACTTGGTGCGAGGCCATTAAAGCCGCAGGGCCCTTTGATCTTATCGTTAGCAACCCGCCCTATATCGATGCAAGCGATCCACACCTTAGCTGTGGTGACGTGCGTTTCGAGCCGATTCAGGCGCTAGTGGCGCCCGATAACGGCTTGGCGGATATCCGCCAAATTATCGCCTTGGCGTGCGAACTCTTAAAACCTGGCGCTAGCCTGTGGTTGGAGCACGGCTGGCAACAGGCCGAGGCAGTCGCGGCATTGCTGGCCGATGCGGGGTTTAGGCAAATTACAACGCGCAGCGACTATGGCGGCAACCCACGCATTACCGGCGGATTCCTTTTATGACCGAGCAACCCCTTAGCGATGACGAACTACTGCGCTACAGCCGCCAAATTCTATTGCCCCAACTGGATGTGGCCGGGCAGTTGGCGCTAAAAAATGCGCGCGCGCTAGTCGTGGGTGTGGGGGGCTTGGGCTCGCCCGTTGCCATGTATTTAGCGGCAGCTGGCGTTGGGCATATTGTGCTGGCCGATGACGATGTGGTCGATAGCAGCAACTTGCAGCGCCAAATAGCCCATACCGAAGCCTCGGTGGGCCGTGCTAAGGTCGATTCCGCCAAGCAACAGCTCGACGCGTTAAATGCGTTAATTCGCGTCGACGCCCTTAACCAGCGCCTTGCCGGCGAGGTGATGGCGCAGCAGGTTAATGCCGCCGATATCGTCATCGACTGCTGCGACAACTTCACCACCCGCTGCGCGCTAAACCAAGCCTGCGTAAGCCACAAGGTGCCACTGGTTTCAGGTGCGGCCATTCGCTTTGAAGGGCAAATAGCCGTATTCGACGCACGCAAACATGATGCACCTTGCTACCAGTGCCTGTACGGGTTTATTGGCGAACAAGACTTAAGCTGCTCGCAGGCCGGTGTGCTATCGCCTGTGGTGGGGGTAATCGGTGCCTATCAAGCGCTGGAGGCCATCAAGGTATTGGCCGGAATCGGCGATGCGCTAGCGGGGCGCGTGCAGTTTTTCGATGGTTTAAAAGCGCAGTGGCGAGAATTTAAACTAAAAAAAGACACCGCCTGCAGCGTGTGTGCAGGCCGTGATTGATGTTGTGTTTGATGTTGTGATTGATGCCGAAACGCCACGGTTGGCGTTTCAGCATAAAGCCGTACTAAACCCTAAAACTTAAAGGCCACTTCCATCGCCACAGTGCGTGGTCGATTCACAAAACTATAGAAGGTATTGGCACCAAAGTTGTTTTCGGACAATGGCGCATTGGCGGACGCCGTTACCACCGACTCGTCTAACAGGTTTTTACCCAGCAGTGCCGTGTGCCAATGTTCGCCACCAATTTGCAGGCGCAAGCCCAGCATGGTGTAGGCGTCGATTTCACCGGCGGGGTCTAAGTTAACGTGGACTTGGTAGCCATCGACAAACTGGCCATCCAAAATGGCGGCAAACTCGAGTGAATTACCGACGTTGCGGCGATAATCGAGCGACAGGTTAACGGTGTAGTCCGGCGTATAAACGCCAGATTTACCGGTGTAATCACACTCGTTTACGCCATCGCCATTGTTATCTACGCCGGTTTGGCCGTAGTGGCAGTTGCCGTTTTTGAAGTCTTGGTATTCAAAGTCGAGCAGCGCCACGCCGTAAGTTGCCAATAAATGGCTAGTCAGCGCAACTCGGCCATCGAGCTCTAGGCCTTGCACGCGTGTATCTTTGGCATTGCCGACATTAAAGCCCACTGCGCCATCAAACTGGCTGACTTGAAGGTCTTCGTAATCGGTTCTAAACAGCGCCAAATTGACTTCACCGCGGTTTGACCAAAACGCCGTTTTGTAACCCAGCTCAAAGGCTTTGGCCTTTTCCTCGTCAAACTCAAAAGCATCAACGCGGTTTGAACGCGGGTCAAAACCGCCCGCCTTAAAGCCTTTGGTCCAGCTGATATAGGTGCTGTTGTTGTCGTTAATATCCCACTGCGCAATTAATAGCGGGGTAAAGGCCGATTCGCTGCGGACCTTATTAACCTTGTGCCCTGTGCCTTCCTCGGTATCAACTCTAAAGCTATCCGACGCATAAATTTGCGGTGCGCTGGGCAAGGCCGGTGTTTGCGTGACTAAGTCTAGGTTGGTCGGTTGGTATTCACCGGTTTCAAGGTTAACCACGTGCAGCTCTTTTTGGCCGCGTTTTGTCTCGCTGGTGTAGCGGCCGCCGACGATCATTCGAAAGCTATCGCTAATATTCCAGGTGGCTTGGCCAAAAATGGCCTGCGTATTGGACTGCTGATTAAACTGGCGGGAAACGCCCGAGTTGGCAAAATCGGCGGCGACTTGGCCCGCTCGCGGCGCGGCGAAGGCATCGGCTTGCGCTGGGGGTGCGCCCTGAGCAATTGCGCCTGCATATAATGGCTCATAGGTGCTTTGGTAAATCGACGGAACTAGCAGGGATTGATCAGACACGCGCAGCAAATCGTAGAAGTTCTGATCGTACTTCTGGAAGAATACCCCACCTAACCAATCCACACTTTTGCCTTCGGGTGAGGCAATGCGGAATTCTTGGCTAGTTTGCTGATAATCCTCTTCCAGCGCTAAATCGAAGATGTTGGTAGGCACAAAGTCGCAATCGCAGTTTTCGGTATAGTCGTACGCCACTGCCCCAGTTAGGGAGGTTAGCGTATAACCATTCAGGTCCCAGTCGATATTCAACACATGTAACGATGTTTTGTTATCGCTGAATTCCGGTGCATCCGTTTCGCGGCGGTAATCTTGTTCAGCCTCGAATCCCTCTCTACCGATTGCTGCTAAGGATTGCCCGTAATTAAAGCCGCTTGGTCCCGCAACATCTTGCGTAATTTCAACGGGGCGGCCAACCACGTCAAACTCATTAAGCTCACCGGTGTAGCGCAAGGTAATATCATCCGCCGCGTCCCACTCCAAGCTCAGCCGGCCCGAGGTAATATCCTGCTCGGGTTCATCGGTGCCTTTAGTGGTGTTTTCGTAATAGCCGGGGTCGTCATATTTGCGCAATGCAATGCGACCGCGCAAATTTTCGGTCAGCGGCCCCGATACCACGCTAGTGAGCTCGGTGGTGCCAAATTCCGCTTCGTAGCTGCCGGTCAGCGAGCCCGATAACTCATCGGTGGGGCGCGCGGTAATTAAGTCCAGTGCACCGGCAATACTGTTTTTACCAAACAGCGTGCTTTGTGGGCCACGCATAACTTCAACGCGCTCCATATCAAACATCGGGGCGCGAAATAACTGCGCGCGGCCGTGAAAAATACCGTCAACATACACCCCGACAGATTGCTCAAAGCCTTGGCTGTTATCCGAGCCAATACCGCGAATGCGCATCTGCGTGCTCAAGCCCGTTTGCGTGAAGTGAATATTAGGCACAAGGGTAGTAAGGTCAGCAAGGTTTTTGGTGCCTGTCTCGTCTAACTTTTCGCCAGTTACGGCGGTGACAGATAACGGAATTTCTTGCAGTGATTGCTCTCTTTTGGTGGCTGTCACCAGCACCTCTTCAAGTGCGGGTGCATCTTGGGCTAGAGCCGGCGCGCCGTAAGCGGCTATGCTGCTAATGACAAAAGCGAGAGTCCGAGATTTCCTAAATGGCATTGTTATCCCCAGCGGTAGCAGGTTTAGAGTTGTTACAAGTTTTGTCAGTGTAGTCGCTGTTTGTGAAGTTTAAACACACTTAGGGTTGAAATGTTGGCGTTTTTCACTTGGCGACTGCATAACAATTAAATTAAGGGCGCTTCTAAAAATAGTAATTTTTTTGTGAGAGCAAGGAAGTACCGCCCGGAGAACCGCAGTTTACGTGGGGTAAATGAGGATTCGAGGACGGAACTGACGCCGCTATCGCGTAAAAAGTGCATTTTTGGAGGTGTCCTTAAAACAGGTTAGCTATATTTTGCACGACAGAAAGATAAATGCTACCGCTTGTGGCTTTTAAAAGCAGAGAATGGCGCCATTCTCGTGTGTTTTGCCGTTTTCTTTTATCAAAACAAGCCAGCCCCAAAGAAAAAGGCGCTGTTTGCGCGCCCGCCTTGGCCTTTGCTTTAATGCCGCACGCAGCATTAAATCGCCTCCTTTCGCTCAGGTAGGCAACCAGCAAAACCCTACAAGGCAAGGAACGTGTATGTCCATTCCGTCACTGAACCCGTTTAAAAAAGACGTGTACCTAATGTCCCCGCTCAAAGGGAAGCTGCTAAAAGGTGGGGAGCCACTGGCAAATATTGAGCTGGAGGTGCATTTATCGATGCCTGGTGGCGAGGAGAGGGTCTTTAAGCATCAAACTGATGCCAATGGTGACTTCGACCTCCCAGCCATCACTGATAAGATGCATGTGGGCCCTATGACGGAGTTTGCTATAGGTCAGTATGTTTATGCCGTTATTGATGGAGAAAAACAGCGCTTTTGGTACGCCGGCAAGCGAGAGCCAGGGTTACATGCGGAGCTCAGCCCTCCAGCAGCGGCTGTTGGGCTCGTTTGTGATATTGAGCAAGAAAACGAGTTT
>DATBNJ010000192.1:0-8630 GCA_036554385.1 Marinagarivorans sp.
TCGTCGGCCAGAGTTTGCATCAGGTTTTCGGCAGCGGCTTTACTGGCTGCGTACCCGCCCCAATAGGCGCGACCGCGATAACCCACCGTTGAGCCGGTAAAAACGACGCTGGCATCGGCAGAGTTTTTTAACAGTGGCAGTAGACTTTTGGTGAGCATAAAAGGAGCAGTGACATTGACCTGCATTAACACCTGCCACTCAGACGAGCTGTAGGTCTCGATGGGGGTGCTAGTACCTACAACACCGGCGTTGTGCAGAAGGCCATCGATTCGGCCAAACTCTTCATTGAGTGCGTCCTTAAGCTGCTGGAAATCTTGTTTGGTGGCACTTTCAAGGTTGATTGGAAAAATTGCTGGTTGTGGCCCGCCCAGCTGCTCGATGGTATCGTAGACGGCCTCCAATTTTTGCATGGTTCGACCCAACAATACCACCGTAGCCCCCGCATTGGCACAGGCTAAGGCAATAGCTTTGCCGATGCCGTCGCCAGCGCCTGTAATTACAATAATGCGGTCTTTAAGCGCATTTTCGGGTGCGCTATAACGCAGAAAGTCGTCTTGGTGGTTCATAAAATCGGTTACTTCTCTTTAAACTCGGCTAATCGGGTAGTTTAGCAGTGTTGCGGCCAAATCGTCATAGGCCGTTGCAGTAGTCAGTACAGATGTCGATTCGAAATTTATTAAGGCGCGTCAGTAGTTCGCTTGCGCCAAGCGCTGAATAATCGGCCAGATTTCGGTGGCGCAATCAACGGTATAGTCGGCGCCCCACGCTAAGTGACATCGCTCGGTGGCGGTAAACCCATAGCCGACGGCGATGGTGATCATGCCCGCATTGTTGCCCGCATCGATATCGCGTTTATGGTCGCCGACATAAACACAGCGCTCGGGCGCGCAGTTCGCCAGTTCACAGGCAAGTAACAAGCCCTCAGGGTCCGGTTTGGCCGCTTGTAGCTCATCGGGGCAAATGGTCACGACCGGTGCTTTGGCAAATGAAAAGTGTGTCATGAGTGCGGTGGTATAGGTATTGGGCTTGTTTGTTACGATCCCCCATGCGATATCGATTTGAGTGAGCTGTTGGATAAGGTCTTCGATGCCTTTAAAGGTATAAGTATGTTCGGCGATATTTTCCAAATAATGTTCGAGCAGCGCTTGTCGGTATGCTTGGTGCTGTTCGGCACTCAAATTCTCGCCAAAGCCCAGCCTTACCAGTGCGTTGGCGCCGTTGGAGACTTGCGCACGAGTGACGGTTTCTGGAAAAGGAGCAAGTCCATGTTCACAGCGCAGCCGATTCAGCGCGCCACCCAAGTCCTTGCTGGTGTCCATTAGGGTGCCATCAAGGTCGAAAAATACCGCTTCAATCATAACTGCACGCTCATATCGCTCATTGGGTTAATATGGGTCTTTTCCTCGAGAGCGTCATTTAAGCTTGAATGCGCACTCGATACAAGCTGACAGGCGATATCGACAATCGTTTAAATTTCGTTGCGTACCGGCTAGACTAGCGCAATGGAGGGCTTATGCCGCTTAAATACTGTTTAACATCGTTAGCTGTGCTGTGTTGTGCACTGGCACCGCAATTGTATGCCGCTACTTTCACTGGCACCTGGGTGCAAGGCGGGCTAATTACTGGCCGGGCCTCACCTGGCGAGCAGGTTTTTTTTAACGGCCGCGAGCTGAGCCAAAGCGGCTCTGGCCATTTTGCTTTTGGTTTGGGGCGCGATGCACCAAAGCGCGTAGCCGTTGAGGTAAAAGCAGATGGTGCGGTGCAGACTCTGACGTTTGAGGTCGAGCAGCGCGCTTATAAAATTCAGCGCATTGAGGGGGTTCAGCAAAAACATGTTACCCCGCCCAAAGCGCTGACCGATCGCATTCAACGCGAGGCCCGAGCGGTTAGAAAGGCGCGCGAGCGCAATGACTTGCGCACCGACTTTCTCACCTCCTTTATCTGGCCCGCGAGCGGCCGCGTAACAGGCGTATACGGGAGCCAACGGTTTTACAATGGCACGCCTAAAAGCCCGCATTACGGTATTGATATTGCCGGCCCCAAAGGTGCGCCTGTACGCGCGCCGGCCGCTGGGGTTGTAACCTTTGCGAACAACGATTTGTATTACTCCGGTGGCACCTTGATTGTCGATCATGGCCTTGGCATCTCATCGACTTTTATCCACCTCAGCAAAATTGAAGTCGCACTGGGCGATGTCGTTCAACAAGGTGACCTTATTGCGCGAATAGGTTCGACGGGGCGCTCGACTGGCCCGCATTTAGACTGGCGAATGAACTGGTTTAGCGAACGAATAGACCCGCAACTGTTATTCCCAGAAAATGCTAAACCTGAGTCACCGTAATCGGCGCCCAAATTAAATAACTTATAGAGATTAATCATGCTTGATAAAAAACTACTCAGTATTTTAGTTTGCCCCGTCACTAAAGGCCCGCTGGTGTGGGATGCCGCTAACAGCGAGCTAATCAGTTTATCCGCGGGTTTGGCGTACCCAGTGCGCGATGATATACCGGTGATGTTAGAAGCTGAGGCTCGCGAGATTTCGCTGGCAGAAAAGGAAGCATGGCAAAATAAATAGTAACGCAGAAAGGACATATTATGAGCGACACAATTTTCGGTAAAATATTGTCGGGTGAAATTCCGGCACCGCGTCTTTATGAAGACGAACACTGTATTTGCATTAAAGATATATCTCCGCAGGCGCCGACCCATGTACTGATTATTCCCAAGCAACCGCTGGAAAAACTTGCCGACGCACAGGCCGAGCATCAAGCTTTATTGGGGCATTTAATGTTGGCGGCGGGGACCATAGCGCGACAATTAGGCGTGGAGGATGCTTTCCGTTTGGTCGTAAACAACGGTGCTGACGCTGGCCAAACCGTTTTTCATTTGCATCTGCATTTATTGGCGGGCAAACAATTTGAAGAAGGCTCCTTAGCGTAGTGTGAATGTTCTGATTTTGTCGGCATACGATGCCCAAAGTCATCGTCGCTGGCACCTCGGCCTTGTTAAGCACTTGCCGTTTGAATTCTCTGTAATGACGCTGCCGCCGCGTTACTTTGCCTGGCGTATTCGGGGCAATGCGTTGACTTGGGCAATGGCGCATAAAGCAGAGCTTTTGGCTAAGCCTTGGGATGTGATTGTCGCTACCTCGATGGTCGACTTAGCCTCCTTAAAAGGTTTAGTGCCTGAGCTGGCGCAGGTCCCCACGTTACTGTACTTTCACGAAAATCAATTTGCCTATCCGCAAAGCGTTGGACAGGCTACTATCAATGCGCAAATCGAACCTCAAATGGTCTCTTTATACGGCGCCTTGGCGGCCGATAAAATTGCGTTTAATAGCAACTACAATAAAAAGACGTTTTTGCAAGGCGCGCAGGCGCTGCTAAAAAAGCTGCCTGATCACGTGCCCAAAAATATCCCCGCGTGTCTCGAGGATAAATCGGTGGTTTTGCCTGTGCCGCTCGAACCGAGTTGTTTTTCTCGTGGGGCACGCGCTTGTGAGCGCGGCGAAGGGCCGTTGACCGTAGTTTGGAATCACCGCTGGGAATATGACAAAGGCCCTGACTTATTGCTGGCTATTGTGCAATTGTTGGCAGCGCTAGCGCCGACATTAGCCCTTAGGTTTCATATTGTCGGTGAGCAATTTCGCCAAATGCCGGCATCGTTTAATGCATTAAATACACTGTTGAATCATTGCGGATGGTCGGGTGAGTGGGGGTATTTACCCTGTGATCAGTACCGCGCCGTGTTACACGCTAGCGACATTGTTTTATCCACCGCCTTGCACGATTTTCAAGGTCTAGCGGTTATGGACGCCGTGGCGGCCGGCTGCACCCCTTTATTACCTGCGCGACTGGCATACCCCGATTTTTTTGCGGCACCGTTTTTGTATGAGCAACATAATAATACGGGCAACCGAGAGCGAACCACTGACGATGAAGCCTTGGCGGCTGCGCAAAAAATAATAGCTTACGCCCGCGGCGATACGCCAATGCTGTGCCCAGATCTGCACAACCTGAGTTGGACCGCCTTAGCGAGGCCGTATAGCGAACAGTTAAGGCGGCTTGCGGTACCGTGCTAAGCGTGCTTTTTTATCTATTTTCCTTGGTGAGTGTTCATGGCTTTAAAATCTAAAGTGTATAAAGTAAGTTTGTCGGTCAGTGATACGGATCGACATCACTATCAGGATTACGCCTTTAAAGTGGCGTGCCACCCCTCCGAAACAGAGGGGCGCATGTGTTTGCGGTTGGCTGCGTTTGCGTTATTTGCCGACCCTAAGTTGGCGTTTACGCGCGGTTTGTGCGCCACTGATGAACCCGATATTTGGCAAAAAGATGACACCGGTTTGATCGAGCGCTGGATCGACCTTGGTTGGCCCGACGAAAAGCGCATTGCCAAGGCGTGCGGACTTGCTGAAGAGGTGATTGTTGTGGCCTATGGGCGCAATACGGGTCCTTGGTGGCAGGCTATTGCTGACAAAACGTCGCGCTTTAAACGCCTTCGCGTGCTCGATGCTGGGGAGGGAGTTATTGATGCGCTATCGTGCTTAACGGCGCAAAATATGGCACTTACCGCAACGATTAGTGATGGCACCATGTGGTTGAGTGATGGCAGCAACACGGTGGAAATTCCCCTGCAGTGGCTAAAAGGCACCTAAAAATGCACTTTTCCCACGATACCGTTTTCACCTGCAGCTGCTCCTGCATTACAGGGGGCTTCTAAAACTTACTATTTTAGTGGTGCCCCTAAGTTGGTGAGTGAATTTAAGCGGTGATATTCGGACGGAGTTGCCAAGCGGGGTAATCCAAAATTTACACCTTGACGCCAAATTCTGCTTATTGTCATTTGTACTAATCAGGGGTTTTTAACTGTCCTCTTTGCTAAAAATAACTCTTTGCCGTCGATTGCTTATTTGCCGGTCGTTTAGGCGCGTTTAGGGTTTATCTGGCTCCATTAAGTGCTAGTATTTATCGGTTTTTTGCACCCTTTGGCAGCAATTTCTATTGTCCTAAAAATTATAAGAGGTCATGTTTTGGTGAACCTACCGTTTAAATCTTGCAGTTTGGCATTGCTGGTGCCTATAACGGCTGTTGCATCGGCAAAGACAGCCATTTTAAAGCGAGCATTCTGGGTGAGTTTCGTTGCGCTCTGCATGCTAATTTCCCCTTTGTCGAAAGCGCTCGATGGTGAGCGCTATATCGACTTTGTGGCATCTGATGGTTATTCGCTAATAGCGAATAGGAAAAAGCCCGCGACAATTTTGGTCGACCGCAATGACGACCCCGGGGTAGTTAGGGCCGCCAATGTATTTGCCGGCGATTTGAAAAAAGTGCTGGGAAAGCAGGGGGCGCTAAACCATGGCTTGCCGGATGGCGCTTCAAAGGCGGCATTAAATTCAGTATTTTTGTTTGGTACTTTGGGGCAAAGCAAGCTAATTGATCAGCTGATTGAAGCCAAGCAAATAGATGTTGCAAACATCGAGGGACAGTGGGACGGCTATATTATTCAGCACGTGGTGCAGCCCTACGAGGGGGTTGATAGCGCGCTTGTTGTTATAGGTGCGAATAAGCGCGGAACCAGCTATGGGATTTATGATATCGCGGAGCAAATGGGTGTTTCCCCGTGGTATTTTTGGGCCGATGTACCCGTCAAGGCGCGCGAATCGCTCTATGTTAAAAGCGACGTTAAAATTCGTGAGGTGCCGAAAGTAAAATACCGCGGCATCTTCTTGAATGACGAAGCGCCAGCGCTCACCGGTTGGGTGCAAGAAAATTTCGGCAATTACAATCATCAGTTCTACGAACATATCTTTGAGCTGTTACTGCGTTTAAAAGCCAACTTCCTTTGGCCTGCGATGTGGAATAACGCCTTCGGTGATGACGATCCCCTTAATCTTAAACTCGCGCACGAGTACGGTATTGTGATGAGCACGTCGCACCATGAGCCCATGATGCGTGCCGATAAAGAATGGAACCGCTACGGCGTTGGCGAATGGGATTACAGCACTAACCCTAAGCAGCTGTATAAATTTTGGCAAGATGGCGCCGAGCGCAATAAGCCTTACGAAAGTGTATTTACCTTAGGCATGCGCGGCCAAGAAGATACGCCAATGAGCGAGGGCGAAAATATTGGTTTGCTCGAACAAATTGTTTCCGACCAACGCAAAATTATTGCCGATGTTTTTGGTGAAGATCAGGTCAACAAGGTGCCGCAGGTGTGGTGTTTGTATAAAGAGGTGCAGACCTATTACGAAAAAGGCATGCGTGTACCCGATGATGTAATCCTGTTGTGGAGTGACGATAACTGGGGCAACTTGCGCCGTTTGCCCACACCTGAGGAACGTAAGCGAAGTGGCGGGGCCGGCGTGTATTATCACTTTGACTATGTTGGCGGTCCGCGCTCATACCGATGGATTAATACCATGCCAATTGCCAAGGTATGGCAGCAAATGAATATGGCCTACGAATACGAAGCCAATAAAATTTGGATCGTTAACGTTGGCGATTTAAAGCCGATGGAGGTGCCCACTGAGTTTTTCTTAAGAATGGCTTGGGACCCAGAAGCATGGCATCACGAGAAGGCTCTCGACTTTGTTCGCCTGTGGGCGGCGCGTGACTTTGGCGACGCTTACGCCGAGGAAATCGCAACCTTGATCAACGGCTACACAGGTCACAACGGTCGCCGTAAACCTGAGCTTATGTCGCCGGATACCTACAGCTTGCTAAATTATGACGAGGCCGAGCGTATCGAAGCACAATTAAAAGCCTGGGTTGCAAAAGCGGACGCACTCGAGAAGAAAATTCCTAAAGATAAACAGGCGTCGTTCTTCCAGCTGGTTGCCTACCCGGTTAAAGCCAGTGCTGCCGTGGGCTTAATGAATATTGCCATTGCAAAAAATCGGCTTTACGCCGAGCAAGGCCGAGCGTACGCCAATCGATACGCCAAACAAGCACGGCAATATTTTGAACAAGATGCCGCCTTATCTGAGGCCTATCACGCGTTAAATAATGGCAAATGGAATCATTTTATGAGCCAGCCGCATATTGGTTATACCAACTGGAATAACCCAGAAGGTAACCAAATGCCAATCACCTATGATTATCAGCCGGGCGACTATGCCGAAATGGGCATTGCCGTTGACGGCTATGCCGCCGGCTGGCCCTCGGATGTGGGTTCACATTGGCCGCACAAAAGTAGCTATACGCTGCCATTTGATTATTGGGGCCAAAGCGGCCGAGAGTTTGTTATCTATAACCGTGGCACTCAGCCGTTTGATTTTAAAGCGGTGCCTGAGCAGTCGTGGATTCAATTGAGCCAAAGCACCGGCTCAGTAAAACAATCGGTCCCGGTTACCGTGACGATTGACTGGGGCGCACTACCGGAGGGCAGCCATAAAGGGGTGATAAAAATACGCGGTACCGGGTGGCAAGGGGCATCGATATACGTAGAAGCCACTAAGCCTAGCGCCGCTATTATCCAGCAAGCCAGCGGTTTTGTTGAAGCCGATGGTTATATTGCGATTGATGCGGAAAACTTCAGCACCAGCAAAGCGCGCGAAGGCGTCAGTTGGCAAGCGGTTGAGCAACTGGGGCGCACTAAAGGTGCCATCACACTTTTGCCCGTCAGTGATCAGCGATTCCGCCGTGCTAAAAAGGCTCCCTTTGTGGAATACCCCATTACCTTTTCGTCGACCGGTGAGGTCAGCGTGCATGTATTGCTGAGCCCGGCGCTGCCGGTGCAACCCCAAGAGGGTTTGCGTTACGCGGTGTCTATTGGCGGTAGCAAACCGCAAGTGGTGGATGTCAGCAAAGGCGTCGCAAAAATGCAAGCAGAGTGGGATAGCATGGTCAGTGATGCGATTAACCAAGGCGTAAGCCAGCACAGCGTGAAAAAGGCAGGCGCCACGACCCTTCGTATTTATGGCATGGACCCAGGTTTAACCGTGCAAAAAATTATCGTTGATACGGGTGGCTTGCAGCCAAGTTATTTGGGGCCAGAACAAAGCCCCAAAAAATAAAACGCGCATAAAACACCAGTTTGAAACTCAACCTGGTGTTTTATGCTTTAAAAATGGCAGCTATTCAGCGGCCCACTAACCTTGGCGCTGGCTAATTATTTTCTAGGCCGTTTAAGCCTTCTCGACATCTCGCTCCACCGATAACGGCTCGTGAGTTCTTCTCATTGACGGCTTCCCTGTAGCGTGCGATACCTACCATTGGCTGTCCTGCCAAAGCATGGGCTCCATTTAAGCGCTCTGGAAAATAATCAATCAGCAGCCTTCAAGCGGTTAATTTTTATTTGCTTGAATAGTTACTTAAAAATAATAATCAGGAGAAAATTATGAGGCTTGTCATGGTAAACGGGCGTTTGTTTAAACGCGTGATCACGCATTGTTTAGTTGCTGTGCTCGCGCTGGGCTCCGTGAATTGTTTTGCCGATGTCAGTTTGCCGAAGCTCGTGTCATCGGGCATGGTGCTGCAGCGCGATATACCGGCTAAGGTTTGGGGCTGGGCCGAGCCGGCAGAAAAAATTGTTATCACAATTGGCGATGTCCAAAAAACAACCCAAGCCGACGCGCAAGGGAACTGGCAAACGGTATTGCCCGCAATGAAGGCTGGCGGCCCTTACTC
>DATBNJ010000201.1:0-2606 GCA_036554385.1 Marinagarivorans sp.
ATATCACGCCCCATAAGAATCAGCCAAACACAAGCGGCCAGCACCGCTTGGCAATGCTGCAGCTTGCCCTAGCATCACTGCCACGCGAAGGGCAACAAGCCATACCTAAGGGTTTGGGCGTCGACATAGAGAGCTTTGAGCTTGACCACGATCGACCGTCCTATACCTTGCACACGCTGCAACACTTAAGGGCGCAATGGGGCTCGAAAACGCCTCTGGTTTGGCTGATTGGCATGGACAGCTTGACCACGCTTAATCGTTGGCACGGTTGGCGGCGGCTGCTGCAGTATGCGCATATTGCGGTGTTGCGCAGGCCGGGCTATCAGCTGCCAGCGGTCGGTGAGGTGGCGCAGTGGTGGCTCGAGCATCGAGCGGCCTGCGAGCAATTGTCCGCCCACCCAGCGGGGCATTGTGTAATGCTCGAAAGTGAAGAGATTGCCATATCGTCAACCGAGATACGCCAGTTGTGTGCAGCCAGTGGCGAGGGCGGGCTAGCGGCATCAATAATCGAACAACAACTCGCAACCTTGGTGACCCCAGCGGTAGCGCGTTACATCGCAGATAAACACCTTTATTCAACTAAGTGAAATTTAGTCCATTATGACCACACCATTAAAAGATATTGTTAAAAATGCGCTCGAAGATGTAAAGGGCGAAAGAATTGTAGAGATCGACGTGATCGGTGTATCCGACGTCGCAGATACCTTGATTATTTGCTCCGGTGCCTCGAATCGACAGGTTAAATCGTTGGCGAACAACGTGTTAGACGAAGCCAAAAAGGCGGGCTTCAGGCCTATTGGTGTCGAAGGCATGGAGTCTGGCGAATGGGTGTTGGTGGATTTTGGCTCGGTTGTGGTTCACGCCATGTTGCCCAGCTCGCGGGAATTTTACGAGCTCGAAAAGCTGTGGTCGCGCATACCGCCCAACCAGATCCCCGATCACGATTAAGGCTTTTAGTCGTAGGGGAATCACACCGCCATGAAAGTACAGTTGATTGCCGTTGGCACCAAAATGCCCGATTGGGTTCAAAAGGGCTATGGGGAGTACGCAAAGCGCCTGCCCAAAGACCTTGCCCCTAATTTAATTGAACTAAACCCCGGCCACCGCGCCAAAAACGCATCGGTCAGCGCCGCAATTGCCGGGGAAGGGCAGGCGATTATCAATGCTATACCGGCTAACGATCGCGTGGTGGCTTTGGATGTTCAGGGCAAAGCCTGGAGCACTGAACAGCTAGGGGCGAAACTTGCCGACTGGCGAATGGATGGTTTCAACTTGAGCTTTGTAATCGGTGGCCCCAATGGCCTGGCTAAAGCTGTGTTGGACCGTGCAGACGCCAAGTGGTCGCTGTCGAATTTAACACTTCCGCACCCCTTGGTTAGGGTGGTCTTTATTGAACAGCTATATCGTGCGTGGACTTTGCTAAATGGGCACCCTTATCACAAATAATTACAGAATCGTTAGCTGTTTAATCCGTGACATTGCAAGGCGCTAGACTATGCCAGCGTTAGGTAGCGAAAACGATTTGCGCTTGGCCAATCAGGGCCACGAACGCCGCGTGATTCAGCGGCGGATCGTCCTTGCGTTGCTCGGTATTTTGATTATGCTGGGGGTATTGTTTTATCGCTTTTACAGCTTACAAGTTGTTCAGCACGAGGAGTTTGTCACCCAGTCGGACCGCAACCGCATTCAAGTGCAGCCGGTGGCACCCACCCGAGGCCTCATCTACGACCGCAACGGTATTTTGCTGGCCGATAATCGTCCCAGCTACCGTTTAAGTATCATTGTTGAGCGCGTGTCAGACCTCGACGCGTTGTTGGCAGCCCTCGGTGAGATAGTCGAGATTAGCAATTCGGATATCGACCGCTTTAGAAAAACCAAGCAGCGCGCTCGCTCGCCTTATCAGCCCATCCCACTAAAGCTCGACTTAAGTGAAGAAGAAATCGCCAAAATTGGCGTCAACGAATACCGGCTCGATGGCGTTGAGGTGGAAGCCGAGTTAGTGCGCTACTACCCGTTTGGGGAGCTGCTGGCCCACACCATCGGCTACGTTGGGCGCATTAACGAGCGCGAACTGGCATCGTTCGACGAAGAAACCCGCAAAGACTATAGTGCCACCTATAGTGTCGGCAAAATTGGTATCGAAAAAAGATACGAACGCCAGTTGCTGGGCAAAGTTGGCAGCCAATTTATGGAGACCAATGCGCACGGGCGCTCCCTGCGCGTGCTCAAGCGCCAAGACCCAACGCCGGGCGAGGATATCCACCTCTATTTGGATTTACACCTGCAAAAGACCGCGTTTGATGCGCTCGAAGGCTGGCGCGGCGCTGTCGTTGCCATCGATGTGAGGACCGGCGGCGTAGTTGCCATGGTCAGCACTCCGAGCTTTGACCCCAATCTGTTTGTCACGGGTATTAGTTACACTGATTACAACGCGCTTAATCGCTCGAAAGACTTGCCACTGTACAACAGAACGATTCAAGCACAGTATCCGCCCGGTTCAACGCTTAAACCAATTCTTGGGCTCGGTGGGCTCGAAAGCGGTTTAATTACGCCTCAAACCAGCATCTTCGACCCGGGCTTTTACCAGCTATCGGAAGGTGAGCGGT
>DATBNJ010000208.1:0-9697 GCA_036554385.1 Marinagarivorans sp.
GCGTCGCTCAGGTCCCAGTCGGCTTTTTAGCGCGCAGCGGCAAGTGGCTTTATTTGGCGGGCATTATTCTTTTGATTCTCGTGTTACTGATGGGCGTTGGTGCGAAGGGTGCTCAGCGTTGGCTTAGCTTGGGTTTTATCCGGTTCCAACCATCGGAGATACTCAAGCTAGCCATGCCGCTATGCATTGCGGCTTATTTGGGGCGACGCGCCATGCCACCGAAGCTAAAACACATAGCCGGCTGCTTGTTGTTGGTTGCCTTACCGGCAGTGTTAATTTTAAAACAGCCCGACCTCGGCACCGCCATCATGGTCGCCGTTTCCGGATTGATTGCATTATTTTTGGCGGGTTTACAGTGGCGCTATATACTCGGTAGTGCACTGCTGCTGGGTGCGGCGAGCTTGCCGATGTGGCACTTTGTTATGCATGATTACCAAAAACAACGCGTGCTAACCCTACTCGACCCTGAAGCAGACCGGCTCGGCTCCGGCTGGAATATTATCCAGTCAAAAACAGCCATTGGCTCTGGCGGCGTCACGGGAAAGGGCTGGATGAAAGGCACACAATCGCAACTGGATTTTTTGCCCGAAAGCCATACCGACTTTATTATCGCCGTATTGGCTGAGGAATTTGGCCTAAAAGGCGTATTACTATTGCTAAGTTTATACGGCATTATTGTCATGCGCGGTCTCGCTATAGCGTGGAATGCACAAAGCCATTTTGGACGGCTATTGGCCGGAAGTATTACACTGACGTTTTTTGTCTATGTCTTTGTCAACGTAGGCATGGTTTCCGGCATATTACCGGTTGTGGGTGTGCCATTGCCGTTGGTTAGCCTAGGTGGCACATCGCTGGTTACCCTTATGGCGGGATTTGGGTTGCTGATGGCAATCGCAACCGAGCCGAAGAAGACTCAAAGCTGAGCCGCGCAAGTATTAAAAGGGAAGTGCCAGCGCCTTAAGTGATGACTTTGGCATCGCCAGTAGCGAAGCGACAGCATACACTCGACGCACTACAACTCAGATGGCCGCAGATATTGATACAGTGCTCACAAAAAAAGCGCACCATTAGAGGAGTGCCAATGAAAAAACTATTTCTAGGTTTTGTCATGACGATGACATCGCTCACCGCACTGGCGGCAAATTATGTCGACCACCCCAATGCGCGCGCATTTGTCAACACAATGGTCAACGAGCATAAATTCGATAAAGCTTATGTCGAGAGTGTTCTTGCGCAAGCACAAAAAAAACAAGCGATACTCGATGCCATCGCAAGGCCGGCGGAAAAAACAAAGCCCTGGCACGAGTACCGAGAAATTTTTTTAAAATCCGCCCGCATTGAAGGGGGAGTAAAATTTTGGCAAGAAAACGCCGAGGTTCTCGCCAAAGTTGAACAACAATACGGCGTTCCGGCCCAGATGATTGTCGCAATTATTGGCGTAGAAACCCGCTACGGCAACTATATGGGAAGCTATCGGGTTATTGATGCCTTAACAACGCTGGGTTTTGACTATCCGCAACGCGGTAAATTTTTCACACGCCAACTTGAAGAGTTCTTATTACTCATTCGCGAACAACAACAAGACCCTTTGTCGCTGAAGGGCTCATACGCTGGAGCAATGGGTTATGGCCAATTTATACCCAGCAGCTACCGTAGCTTCGCCAAAGATTTTGACGGCGATGGCGTAGCCGATATTTGGACCAATAAAAAAGACGCCATCGCCAGTGTTGCCAACTATTTTAAGGCGCACGGCTGGCAAACCGGCGAGCCTGTTGCCGAGCGAGCCACTCGCTCGGCAACCTTTCCCGACCACCTCATTAACAAGACTAGCCGCCCGAAAACCCCAGCTATTGAGCTATCAACGCAGGGCTTCTCGCCGATCGTGCGCAAGCGCGTGTCGAAACAGCCGGCAATGGCATTGCAGTTTGAGGTGCTCGATGGCAATGAATACTGGTTGGGGTACAACAATTTTTATGTCATTACCCGTTACAACCGCAGCCGGCTTTACGCGCTTGCTGTGTATCAATTAAGTGAAGAAATTGCAGCGGCTTATACCCGTGCGACTCAAAGCAGCTCCACTGCCAGTGACAGAGGGTAAACCGTGGCTTTAAAACTGGGTAACCGATATAGCATTGCGGTACTTCTATGCGCACTTTTGAGTGGCTGCCAGAGTCATCGAGTAACCTACGAGGCGCCCGTAGAGATAGAAATAAAGGACAGTGGTCCAGCGACGGCACTCGCCGTGGATCACATCCCCGATGCTGTTCCTGTGATCGAACCTCGCACCAAAGCGGGCAATAAGTCCCCGTACACGGTTAACGGTAAAACCTATCACCTCGTCAAATCGTCTAGCGGTTTTACCCAACAAGGTTACGCGTCTTGGTACGGCAACAAGTTTCACGGCAGGAAAACGTCAAACGGAGAAATTTACGATATGTACGGCATGACAGCCGCACATAAAACGCTGCCCATTCCCTCATTTGTCGAAGTCACCAACCAGGAAAACGGCAAGCGGGTTATTGTACGCGTTAACGATAGAGGCCCGTTTCACGGTGACAGAATCATCGACTTGACCTACACCGCCGCGAGAAAACTGGGTTTTGCCGGCAAAGGTACTGCGCCTGTTACAGTGCGCGTTGTCGAGCCAGACGGAAAACACTTTTACCAAGGCTTTGCCAATGAACCCACTGGGCCGATAGCACAGGGGTGGGCCCCCAAGCCGCGTAACTCAGGAGGCTACGAAATCCCGCCGGGGACATTCTTGCAGCTTGGGGCTTTTGGCGATCTCGATAGGGCCGAGAAATTTCGTCGCTCGGTGGCGAGTCTTACGGCATACCCGATCAATTTTGAGCGGGTCCCCGAGCGGGGCGTTTACCGAGTACTGCTCGGGCCTTTAAAAGACAATTGGGATTTAGTCCACCTGCAAAAACACTTTGTCGCCAAGGGTTTTCACGAACCTCAAGTGGTTTACCGATAATTGGCGTTATCGGCAGATGTAAATTCGGCACCATAACAATCGATACTTAAACCGTGGATTAACAGGAGGCGAGTTGTGCAAACCAAAAGCATGCACGGCATTTGGTCTAATCGCTGGACATTTATTTTAGCGGCGACGGGCTCAGCGGTGGGGCTTGGCAACATTTGGAAGTTCCCGTATATCGCAGGTGAAAATGGCGGTGGCGCATTTGTGCTCGTTTATCTTTTGTGTATCGCCCTTATTGGCATACCCATCATGATCGGAGAAGTCATGCTGGGAAAAAAAGGCCGAGCCAACCCCATGAATGCCGTTGGATCCATTGCGGTGGAGGCAAATGCCCCTGAGGGCTGGAAGCATATTGGCTTAATGGGAATGCTAGCGGGCGTTTTTATTATGTCTTTTTACAGTGTGGTTGCAGGCTGGTCGTTGCATTATTTTGTGACGAGCGCATTGGGTAATTACGCCGCCACCGATGCTCAAACGGCGGGTGCGGCATTCAGCGGCTTATTAGCTAGCCCCGCTACGCTACTTAGCTGGCATACGGTATTTAGCGCAATGACCTTTGCCGTTGTGGCCGCAGGGGTCAGCAAGGGTTTGGGCTCGGTTGCGAAATTTATGATGCCTTTTTTGCTGATTAGTTTAGTGGTGCTGTTATTTTACGGCGTAGTTGCAGGGGATTTTGTTGCCAGCCTAGCGTTTTTATTTGGTTTTAACTTCGCAAGCTTATCTATTGATGCGGTTTTGATCGCCTTGGGGCACGCCTTTTTTACCCTTAGTTTAGGCATGGGCGCCATTATGGCTTATGGCGCCTATATGCCCGATAAAGCCTGCGTCGGCAAAACCGTGCTGACCATCGGTAGCCTAGACACCATGATCGCTTTAATGGCTGGCCTCGCGATATTCCCCATTGTGTTTGCTAACCCAAGTATCGAAGCTGGCTCGGGCCCGGGCTTGCTTTTTGTGAGTTTGCCTATCGCTTTTGGCAATATGCCTTTGGGTGGATTATTTGGAACCTTATTTTTTGCACTCGTTAGCGTTGCCGCTTGGAGCTCCTCGGTGTCGCTTATAGAGCCCAGCGTCGCTTGGCTGATGGAAAACAAACACTGGAAGCGCGTAAAGGCCTGTGCGTTTATCACCGCTATCGCATGGTTTCTTGGCTTGGCGTCGGTACTATCCTTTAATCTGCTTGCCGACTTTAAACCCATTTGGCTGCTGCACTTTACGCCCTTTGAGTTTTTGGACTTTTTAACCGCGCAAATAATGCTGCCTTTGGGTGGTGTTCTGATCGCGCTTTTTGTGGCCTGGGTACTGCCGAGCTCGATGGTTGATCGCGAGCTGGGCACCATGTCGGTAACAGCGCGCAACAGCCTGCTGTTTTTATTAAAGTATATCTCGCCGTTACTTGTCATTTTGGTAATGGGTCTTAAGTTGTACGAAACTTTTTTTGCTAGTGGAGCGTAACGTTGGCTCGAAGACTATCCCGTTCAGCAATTGTCCCTTTTAGTTGTGAACAAATGTTTGACCTTGTAAATGATGTTGAATCTTACCCACATTTTTTGCCCAATTGCGCGCGCGCCGTCGTGCGCGCGCGCTCAGAAAACGAGCTGGAGGCCGAGCTTACGTTGGCCAAGGCGGGCCTCGAGTATAGCTTTTGCACACGCAATACCTTGGAGCGACCGCGGAAAATGGCTCTGAAATTATTGACTGGCCCTTTCAAACAATTCGATGGGGTGTGGACGTTTAAGCCACTTGCTAACGATGGCTGTGAGGTGCGCTTCGATTTAACCTTTTCATTTTCTAATAGGTTACTCAATATGACCGCCGGAAAATGGATGGAAGACTTAGCTGGCGAGCAAGTGGATGTAATTTGCCAGCGCGCAAAAACAATTTATGGGTAATACCGTGACCGATATAGAACCAATCTCCGTGGAAGTGGCCTACGCCTTGCCACATAAACAAAAACTCATAGAGCTACTCGTCCAGCCCGGCACAACGGCGCTGCAAGCGGCTAAACAATCAGGCATTGTTTGCCATTTTCCGGACTTGGAGCTCGAAACAGCCGCCATGGGTATTTTCAGCCAGACCCTGGGGGTAAAGGGTTTGGCGACCCCCGAAAGTTACCAGCTGCACGAGGGGGATCGCGTCGAAATCTATCGCCCCTTAATTTCCGACCCGAAAGAAGTCCGCAAACGCGTTGCTGCTCGTCAAAAGGCCGAAAAAGAAGCCGCCACAAAAGTGAGCGACTAAAGGGTTTTGGAGCTCGCCATCTAAACACTGACTGTGCTGTAGCCGCTTTAAAGCACGGCATCGA
Source organism: Marinagarivorans sp. (assembly GCA_036554385.1). Taxonomy (GTDB): domain Bacteria; phylum Pseudomonadota; class Gammaproteobacteria; order Pseudomonadales; family Cellvibrionaceae; genus Marinagarivorans. The sequence goes on from DATBNJ010000208.1 coordinate 5,289, forward strand.
GGTTGGTGGTAATTCCGCGCCCGCGTATTAAATGCTTATATAAGCTTATAGCCATATATTATTTAGAAATAACTGGGCTTTCATCTATTCTTCGTGCGTTTTTACCCTAATAGAGATCCGAGTAATGGAGTGGCAAGGTTGGTTTTCGTTGGCCCTAACAGTTGGAGCCTTAGTCGTCTTAACATTGACTAAGATTGGGCCCCACCTGGTTATGATGGCGGTGCTTACGATCCTCAGTGCGCTGGGCATTTTGTCGGGTGCCGAGGCTTTGGCTGGCTTTTCAAATTCTGGGCTTATCACCGTTGCGGCTATGTTTGTGGTTGCAGCTGGGATACACAGCTCGGGCGGGATCGACTTACTGGTGAATAAAGTTTTAGGCCAACCCACATCGGTTCGATCGGCCTTGGGTCGCATCTTCGCGCCGGTCATTGTACTGAGCGGGTTTTTGAATAATACGCCTGTAGTGGCGACTATGATTCCGGCTATTCACGCTTGGTCCCGAAAAATTGGCATTCCGCCGTCTAAGCTGATGATCCCTCTAAGTTACACCGCTATTCTAGGTGGGACCCTAACGCTTATCGGCACCAGTACCAACCTTGTAGTCAATGGCCAGTATCAGACTCTGACTGGCGAGGCGGGATTTTCGCTGTTTTCGATTTCGGCTGTCGGCATTCCGGTGGCCCTTGCGGGGCTGGCATTTATTTGGTTTTTCTTTCCCAAGTGGTTACCCGATCGCAGTGACAAACAAGCATTTGGTAACGTTCGGGAATTCACGCTTGAGGTTACAGTCGACTCCAACGGACCTTTAGTGGGTAAAACCGTTATACAAGCTGGGCTTCGCAACTTGGAGCGGGTTTACTTAGCCGAAGTTGAGCGCCAGGGTACTATTATTACCGCCGTATCATCGGAAGAGGTTTTGCACGGCGGCGACCGATTGGTGTTTGCTGGCGATACTCAGGCGATTTCCGATTTGCTGCGAATTAACGGCATTATCCCATCGCCAGAAAACGGCAATGCAGACACCCTGAATAAAGACCGTGCCGAACGCTGCCTCGTGGAAGCGGTTGTTTCGCCACATTGCACGGCATTGGGCAAAAATATTCGCGATGCAAAATTTCGTGATCGCTACGGCGCCGTGGTGCTGGCTGTCGCCAGAAATGGTGAGCGCGTTAAAGGTAACCTCGGCACCATTCGGCTCGAGGCTGGCGACACCCTACTATTGGAGGCGCGGCCCGCGTTTGTCACCCGGCAGCGCTACAATAAAGATTTTCTATTAATCAACGATTTGGATGCTCAAACGCCAAGGCATGAGCGCGCTTGGCTGTCTTGGGCGATTCTGGTCGGCGTTGTTGCGGCCGCGGGCATTGGCACTATTTCAATGTTAAATGCCGCTTTGATTGGCGCTGGATTAATGATTGTCACTGGTTGCTGCTCAGTTAGCCAAGCCGAAAAAAGTTTAGATTTAACCGTCATTATTACCATTGCGGCTTCTTTTGCTTTGGGTGCTGCGCTGCAAAAAACGGGCGTGGCTGCAGTGCTTGCCGCCAGCATTATCGACTTGAGTGGCGGTACGCCTTGGCTGATGTTGATCCTAACCTATGCGGTAGTTTCCCTGCTTACAGAAACCATAACGAATAACGCAGCGGCAGTGTTGATGCTTCCGATTGTGTTAGAGATGACGGAAAAGGCAGGGCTTAACAACGAGCCTTTTGTATTTGCCATTATGATGGCTGCATCGGCCAGTTTTGCTACGCCGCTGGGTTACCAAACCAATTTGATGGTTTACGGCCCAGGTGGTTATCGGTTTAGTGACTTTTTGAAAGTTGGGCTTCCTATGAATTTTTTTGTAGGTGCTCTGACTTTAACTGTGCTGATTATCGGCTGGCCCTTAGTGCGTGGATAAGCTGTTCGGTCAGCGCTAGCTGTAGCCGGCTCAACTGCGCCGCATAGTCGCTTATTCAGTCCGTTGTTTTATTAGCCCAGTGTGTTGAGTAACAGCATAAAGGCCATAAACCAGCCGGCGCATGCCAACGTTTGCCAAAACCGCAGCGGGTTGCGCTGCAGTAAAGGCAAGGTTTCGGGATTTTGCCAGCTTGGGTTAGGGCGCTTTAAATCTTGTAAAAATTCCGAGAACGACGAGTAGCGTTGCTCGGGATGAATCTGTAGCGCTTTATTTAAGGCCTTATCCAACCAAAAGGGCACGAGTGGGTTATAGACTGTCGCCGGCCGGTACTTAAGCTTTTGAAAAGCCTTTAAATCAAGGGCCTTGCCGTAGGCCTCCCCGTAGGGGCGTTTGCCGGTAAGCATTTCGTATAATAAAACCGCGACACTAAACTGATCGGAGCGGCTGCTGGCCCTAGCGCCATAGCGATATTCTGGCGCCGAATAATCCAATGTACCTAGAATATGGTCTCGCTCAAAAGAAGCGCTCATTTCGCTCACGCCGGCGACCCAGCAAGAGCCAAAATCGATAATAACAGGCCCTTTGCCTGTAACAATCACGTTATCCGGTTTAATATCCTGGTGCAGCGCATCCTTGCGGTGAAAGGCGCGCACGCCCTTGGCGATTGCATCGGTTAATTCAACGGCATCGGTAATATTGATGGGCGCCCGCTCTTTGATAAGTTTCGTTAATGTTGGGCCTTGTAAATGCTCTGTTAGATAATACAAACATGAGCGCGGTTTGGGCGGCTCGATAACACGCACCACGTGTGAGCTTTGGATGCGCGTACCAATCCAGCCTTCCATCACAAAGCGCTCTATATAAGCGATATCGTCGCGGTAATTGTCTGACGGGGTTTTCATAATGGCACTGCGCCCGTCTTCGGTTTCCACGCGATAAACTTGGCTGCGCTCTGACTCTTGCAGAATTTCTTTTACAGTTAGGCCATCGAGGCTAAGGCCGACATCCAACAACGGCGGAAAGGGCAAGCGCGATAGTACCGCGACCGCATCGCTTTGCGACGATGCGCCAATACCATCGACACGGCATATTTGGATACTGAGATTATCCTGGCTGCCGTTGTCCAGTGCGTGCTTGGAAATTTGCTGACAGGCTTGCTCTAGGTTATCGCTGTAAGCATTTAACTGACCTTCAAATTGCCGTGGCGGTAGGTGGTCGTGAATGCCGTCGGTCGAAAGCACAAAACAATCACCGACTTCGACCTCAAGGGTTTGCATATCGATTTCGAGTGCGGAATCCGCCCCTAAGGCGCGACTGAGATAGGTTGTTTTTCGGTCAATGCGCTGGGCGTGATCGCGAGTTAGCTGTTGCAATTGACCATTGCGCAAGCGGTAGATGCGGCTATCGCCAACATGAAAACAAAATGCTTTATCGCCTTTTAATATCAACGCAGAAAAGGTGGTTAACAGACCTTCTTGGCGCGGGCTGTTTAGCCCCATACCCCATAAACATCGGTTTAGCGATTGAATAACTTGTGTTGCGCACTGCTCGGTTCGCCAGCTATCTGGCGTTGCGTAGTAGTCGCTCAAAAATCCGGTAATGGCACTTTGGCTTGCTTGTTGTGCGGATCGCGAGGTACTTACGCCATCGGCAATCGCAACGGCAATACCTTTGCTGGCCAAGGTATTGCCCTCGGGAATGCGGGCACCGATGGTGTCTTGGTTTTCAGGTTTAACGCCTGCCTGAGAGAGTTGCGCAAAGGTAACGCATAGCGATGACTGAAGATGATCCATGAAAACCCGTATTTGAAAAAAAGTGTTGCTCACCTCGATGAGCGACTATTAGTTAATCCCCACCAAAAACGTGCGTTTTTGGTGGGCGCTTGCGCGGCAAAAGGAAATACCGCCAAAATCAAGCTTCGAGCACAGAACTTATGTACAGTGCGTCCGGTAATCCGGATTTGCATCGGTACAGGATGTACTTTATTAGGGCAGTGCATCCGTATATGGATATTCGTTAGCAGAGTAATGCCGCAATTACCGATGAGCAAAAGCCGGTGACGCCGCTATTGCTGAAAAGTGCATTTTATAAGTGCCCATAAGACTATACGGCCAGCATGCCAATAGCGCCGACCAAAAGCACATAAAATAACATTGGCATTATCGTATACCGAATGATTTGTCCTTCCTCGCCAACAATCTTAACAACGGATGCAGCCGCAACCACGTTGGACACGCATATCATGTTACCGGCGTTAGAACCTAAAAGTTGTAAAGCGGTCATAGTGACTGGAGGCAGCGATAACTGGTGTGCAACCGCCAGCTGTAAATTGGCGAACATCATATTTGAAAACGTTGCCGAGCCCGCGACAAATGAGCCGAGCGCTCCGACAAAGGGCGCAACCATGGGCCAGGCGCCGCTAAATGTGTTGGCGGCGATTTCGGCGAGCATTATCGGCATAGCATCGGCGCCAACACTGTTAACGTCCGAATGAATAAACAGCCTT
>DATBNJ010000227.1:0-4212 GCA_036554385.1 Marinagarivorans sp.
AAAATGGCCAGCCTTAATGTACCGATACAAATAACCACTATATGGGGCCAAGGCTATGTACTGTCTGTGGAATAGAGCATGAAATCACTCAGCATTTCGTTAACCGCAACGGTCGTTACGGCGACCATTTTTCTCGGGTTCTTATTCAATATTGCCTACACGAATTGGTTTGACCACCAAGAATTCGAACTTGAAATCCTAAAGAGCAACGCCTCCAGCCTAGCAAACGTTATCGACCACTCGGAAAACCCAAGCAGCATTATTGCCACTTGGAATAGCGCCAGCCCTATCAGCCTAGCGATGGTGCCCAGCGATAGCATTCGTTTTCCAGAAGCGCTCGCCAAGCAATTTTTAACCGGTGATGGGGTAGTTTTGTCCTCTCCAAAGGGCGTTTATGCACATTATTTTCTGGCCCGAAGTAATGCCATACTCGAAGTTAAGTTAGACCCCCTGCTACCAGCACCCAAACAGCCATTGGCCCAACTTATAATGACATTGTGCTTTTATGGTGCATTAGGCTTTACGGTTCTTTTATGGCTACTCCCGCTCATAAAACAGTTGCAGCGACTTAACGTCGTCGCATTGAAGCTCAGTGAAGGGAATTTTTTGTCGCGTGTAACACCCTCCCGATTTAGTTATATTCGCAATATCGAACAGACTTTCAATCACATGGCGCAGAAAATACAACAGCTTTTAGAAGATAATAAATTGCTCACCCGCGCGGTTTCTCACAACTTAAAAACACCGCTTTCGCGCTTCCGCTTTGGCATAGATATACTCATGGACGAACCCTTAAACAGCAGCCAAAGAAAAAATCTATCTCATTTAGAACGCGATTTAGATGCGATGGAAACACTAGTCTCCTGCTTGCTTGACTACGCAAAACTGGAAGAAGGCTCCGTTGCTATTCAGCCAACCTGCATCGAAGCAGGCAACGTGATTAACGGCGTCATTGCACAATTTAATCACTCAAATAATCTAACGCTGGAAGCAACCTTAGATGAAAATTTAATCATTAATACCGATGAGCGGCTATTAACATTGATACTTCAAAACCTCATTGAAAATGCAATGCAATTCGCAGCGTCTCGGGTAACCATTGCGGCCTTCCATTCGCCCAAAGGCATCAAAGTCACAATTGAAGATGATGGGCCGGGAATACTCTGCGATGATATTGAAAGACTCATTAAGCCATTTCAAAAGGGAGAACAGGCGCTCTCTAACTCCATCAACAATAAAAACCACGGCATGGGTCTAGCAATATGTAAAAAGTTAGCTCAATGGCTAAAAATTCAGTGGGCTATTGACCGCTCCCCAGACTTATCCGGCGCTCGAATAACCCTAAACATCCCTTACCGTTAAAACCGGACACAGAAAAATTGCTCAGCGCCCGCCGGCCTAAATGACAGCACAATCCTAAGCGCCATAAAGTGAGTGCGATGAGTTTTATTGGGCTCTCGGAGACAGGATGTCGACGCGAAGCGTACAGGGAGTATCACAGCGTGCCGGATAAAACAAATCGCGCTCACACACCGCTAGACGAGGACACCACCACTCTTGCTGACAGCCCCCTCTTCATTCAAAAAAGTCACACACCAAACAATGCACGAACCAAACCTCATATTTTTTAAGGCGTAGAGCACGTCAACTCTAAAGACTATAAAGTGAGTGCGATGAGTTTTATCGGGCTCTCGAAGACAGGATGTCGACGCGAAGCGTACAAGGAGGTATCACAGCGTGCCCGATAAAACCCATCGGGCTCACACACCGCCAAACGAGGGCACAAGCCCAAACGTAACCGCCCCAAAACTCACCACCTCAAAAATCCCGCGCTAACGAAAAAGAGCGCCGACCAAGCCCTGAACCTTACCCGCGGCCTTAGCCAATATCGCATGAATGTCCTCAAGCGTAATTGGCTGATCACTCAGCCCTGCGCCCCAGTTAGCCACAATACAGACCGATCCGTACTCAATCGCCAACTCCCGCGCTAGCGCCGCTTCCGGCATTGCCGTCATGCCCACCAGGGTATTGCCATCGCATTTTAAGCGGGCGATTTCGGCGGCCGTTTCCAAGCGCGGGCCCTGAGTACAGGCGTAGCAGCCGGTTTCGAGCACAGCTAGGCCGATGGCCTCGGCGGCGGCTTTTAGGGCGTTGCGCACGCTGTTGCTGTAAGGTTCGCCAAACTCAACGTGATTGATCTCGTCGCTGAGCACATCAGCAAAGGTGTGCTCTCTACCATAGCTGTAATCGATCAGTTGATCCGGTAGCGCGATAACACCTGGGCCGCAGTCGTCGCCGATACCCCCGACGGCGTTAATGGCAATAATGCGGCTAACACCGAGGGACTTAAGCGCCCAGATATTCGCGCGGTAATTGATTTTGTGCGGCGGCACCTTATGGCCGTCGCCGTGGCGCATCATAAAAACCACGGGCTTACCCGCCACCGTACCACGCTGCAAACCGCTTACATTGCCATAAGGCGTACTAACGCTAAGGGTTTCACTGTCACTAAGGTTATCGAGATGGTAAAAGCCAGAGCCACCGATGATTGCGGTTACAGCTGGAGCGTCGTCGGTGATGCCTAATGAGGAATCCGTTTGAGTCACAGCGCTTTACCTTATATTGAAAAAGTGAATAAGCGGACATTATAGGGCAGCAACACTAAGTTCGCTTCAGCCGAGCCACATCAAACGTCAATCGAGTCGCCACGCCATTCTCGTTAAGCTCCCGCCTCGGCCCCATCGGGCTCGTCTTCATCGCCGATAATCATATCGCCACCCGCATCCTTGGCGCGCTGCAGGTTTTGGTAAGCATTGTTGACCAACTCATCAAAACCCGCCTCTCCCGTGAGCGCGACCTGATTAGCGACCCCCGCACTAAAGCGCACGGCGATTTTATGCCCATCCCATATCGCAGGCTCACCTGTCACATGCTCCCTAACGCGTTCCATTAACGCGCAGGCTTTTTCATTATTTAAGCCGGACAATAAAATCGAAAACTCTTGACCATCGGCGCGCGCCACCAAAAAGCGCTCTAAGGCTTTGTTAAGCCGTTGTGCAACCTGCTGCATCACCGAATCCCCGGCATCATTGCCGAAGGTTTCATTAACGAACTTAAAATTATCCAAGTCGATAACCGCCAACGCCACCGAGGTGTTTTTTTGCTGCGCCGCTAGCCAATCTTGCAGGCCGCGCTCAAAAAAATAATAACGATTATAAACGCCGGTATGGTAGTCGCGCCGCGCCGCATCGCGGATTTGCTCGACCATTTCCACCTGCTCAACATTGTGCGTAATGCGGCAGAAAAACTCTTCGTGATTAAAGGGCTTTTTAATAAAATCGTTAGCACCCGCCTTAATAAAGCGCGCCGTTAAATGGCCGTCGCCTTCAGACGAAATACCGACGATCACCAGCTCAGACTTTACATACTTAACCCGTAAATTTTGCACCAACTCAAAACCGTCCATGCGTGGCATATTGTAATCGGTAATTAGCATTTTAATGCTGGGGTTATCGAGTAAAACTTTAATCGCTTCGACACCGTCTTTGGCCTCCAACACCTGATAGCGGTGTAGCTTCATCATATTCACAATAACTTTGCGGCTGGTTTGCGAGTCGTCTACCACCAACACACTCAACAACTCATTCTTAATAAGCCGATGCACCAAATTGCAGGCGTAGATATAGGAAAAGCGACCCTCTTTAGTGACGTAGTCAACAATACCTTTCGCAAGTAATGAATCGCGCCTTTCGGTATCGAAGGACCCGGTTAAGACAATGGTGGGGATTTTGTGCTCGAGCGTGAAATCAACAATTTCACCGTTAGGCGCATCCGGCAGAGAAAGGTCAACCATGGCCGCAAAAATATCATTATGCTCAGCCACGAGGGCCTGGGCATCGGCTAAGGTTTCAGCATACAGCGGTTGAAATATCGAGGCTTGCTTGACCACGTGCTTGATAACACGCATAACCATGCTGCTATCTTCGACGATCAATACTTTTTTCATGGTCTACACCCAAAAAATGTTCTTATTGGAGTGTAGACCAGAGAGCTAAAAGGCACCTAAGTGCGCGTAGCCGTCAGTGCGTAACTATTGAGTTAGCTTACCTGCGCCCGCGCGATTGAGGTCGCCCGCGACCGCCGGCACCGCGGCCACCTTGGCTTCTACCGCCATTGCCGCGCCCACCTGCCCCGCCGGCGGGTCGGCGACGC
>DATBNJ010000350.1:0-30407 GCA_036554385.1 Marinagarivorans sp.
GATGCGGCCTTAAGAAAATAGGGCTCTGGGGCTTCGGGCGCTTTTTTGACAGCGCCGGTTTGATAGCGCTTTTGTGCAGCGGCCAAGGCCTGAGCCTCCGCGTGATAATAACTCGACACCTCATCGAGATAAGTCTCCAAGGTACCGAGGTATGCTTGTCGCTGCTCGGACGTGCGTGCCTGCCAGTAGCTCGACGTTAAACCAAAGCGCGCAATGTAGGCTTCTTTGGCCGGCAGCACATCCTTGGGGAAATTCCCTTGCATATAGACGTCGATGGTTTTTACTGCAAGCTCAGGGCTGAATGGGCTATCGGGGTAACGCTCTACGAATGCCGAGTAAGTATTTGCCGCATCGCGGTAACGCTTTTTCTCGAGGTATAAGTCACCCAGCTGGCGATAGACGAGGTGCTGGTATTCACGCTCGCCGTACTGGTCTGCAAACTGTGCGATCGACGCCGCCCCCTCGAGGTAGGAAAATGAAAAGCCCATCACTTTCAGCGTATCAGCCAAAAGGCTTTGCTGCGAAGACGACAAATCGGTCATTGCGGTGCCGGGCGGCAAGAGGCGGTCCATTACCACACCAAATGGCTGCAACGCCTGCTGGTAGCGATCTTGCTTAAATTGCGACCAACCCTGCATATAAATCGCATTCAAATAAAACGGCGTATCTTCGCCAAACTCGACAACGGCACTATATAGCTCGTGCGCCTTGCGATAATCCTGCTGGCCAAACGCTAACTCGGCGCGACGGAATTGTGCTTCGGCGGCAAACGCCGAATCGGGGTTGGCGGCTACTAGGGCTGCAAGTCGCTCGTCAGACTCCCCCATGCGCGCATCAAGCGCATAAGCCTTGGACACGCGATACAGCAAACGCTCATCAGCTGCACCGGCTTGCTCGGTTTGCAGTTGAATTAACTGATCGTACATATCGATGGTTTCATTGAAGAACTGGCCACCTTGTTCGCTGGTGAGCTGCGCCTCTTCGCTGCGCGCCATTTTAATATCGGCCAAGCGGATTTGTATTTGATGTCGTAAGTCAGGATCTTCGGCAACGCTCAACGCCGAGCGGTACATGGCTTCGATTTCGGCACGCGGAACAATCGCGACGGGCTCAAGAACTTCTGGTACCTCGGCATCGGGCAAGTCTGCCAAGGTTGGACCCAAATCGGTAATTTGCTGCCTAAACGAGCCACAACCACTCACCGCCAGCGAAGCGGCCAAGCAGATTAGCGAATTGCGAAGCGCGGGAAAAACAAATGAAACGCAGCGAAGTGGCATTAGTAATCCTCTCCGTCAGCTTCATCTAACAGGCGCGCTATCGCAAGTCGGCTCTGCGCGAGGTAGTAACGTAAACGTCCGCGCTGTTCGTCGAGCACATTGGCCACTTCACCACGCAACACTTCTTGCGCATTGTCAATTTCGTCGCTGATGAGCACCAGTTGCGCCTCGACGCGCTGACGAGCATCATCGATGCGGTTGCGATAAGGCGTAAGGTCATCGCCATTGGCAACCTGAGTTTGAATGCGCGCCTGAGTTTGCTTGGCGTTTTGAATGTTCTGGTCTAGCTCGACCAAGGTTTTACGCCCGCGCCACAAGCGCTCGGCAAAAAATTGGCCCGACTGCCATTCGAGCAGCCCGCGATGTCGGCGAACTTTTTCTTTAGCTTCGGTAACGTCTTCACCGGCCGCTTCAAGCAGGGTAATATTGCGCTCGGCGCGCTCAATACGCTCTAGGCGCGACAACTCATTGCCTTGAAGCAATGCGGTAAAGTCGTTGTTTTTTTCAATATCGGCCAGATACCGAAAGATATCTGCGCGCTCTTCGCTAAGAGCATCCAAGCGTGAATAGGCTTGTTGTTGCGCCATAAAATCCATTTCCAAAATTCGGTTCGCTTCGCGCTCGAGCAGCATATCATTATAAAAATTCATGCGCCCTTGCCACTCCACAAGGCGACGTTTTAAGTCCAGCAAGTCGCGCAGCTCTTGAATCAAACCGCGAAATGCATTGCGTGAAAATAGCTCGGTAAGGTAAGTGAGCTGAGGCGCCAAATTACTGCTTTGTGCATAATCGAGCCAATTAATATCTTCCGAGGGGTCGATATTAAGCGACGCCAGCATCGCTTCGCCGCGCAAACTTTGCATGTAGATGTCGAGGGTCGCCAGCTCAGCCTCAAAACCCGCCTCCGCTTCGCGATACTTCTGCAGCGCGGCCGATTTAAGATCCATTTTTTCGTAAGCGTACGGGATGGCAACCATCGCCTCTTGCGTATTTTCATCGATAAGCTTGCGCTTTGACAAGGCCTGCCAAGGCGTTAAGGCGGCGCGGTAGTTTTCACCTTCCAATTGCGCCCAGCCAAAACCCAGCAGCGCACGACTAGAATAAGGGCCATCTAGGCGCACGCGCTTAAACTGCTCGGCGGCAAGATCATTCTGCTGGTTATACAGATGCGCAAAACCGGCAGCCGTCATCGCCTTATCGTATAGGCTCAGGTGAGCTTCGGTGCGCTGGCGCATCTGCGCAATGCGATTATAAAAAGTCACCGCCTGTGCATAATCTTGGTTGCGCGCGTAAGCGGCCGCCATATTGAAATACAGATAAGGTGCATTATCATCGTTGCGATCGACTTCATCAACAATCGCACGCGCCTGCTCAAGGCGGTTTTCCTTGAGCAGCAAATTGACTTTTAAGGCGTCAATTTCATCGGCCGCAACGCCAACAGGCTCAGCACTTACACGGTTTAAGGCTTCGTGAGCCGCAGTCAAATCACCGCGCAGGTAGCGCATTTTGGCAAGGTAAAGCCAAGCGGCATCTCGAGTCTTTTGTGGTCGATTGCCATCGAGTAGGCGTTCAAACACATCACTCGCGGTGCGCTCCAAACCATAGGCCATATAAAATCCCCCCATCATAATTTCGGGGTTATCGCCATGACCTTGGATACCGCCGCGCTCTTTGGCGACGAGTAAATCGCTAAGCGCGAGAAAGTGTTGATCCTGATAATAATGGTAGAGCGCAACGCCGTAGCGCAAATCGGCTACGGAGCTTAAAGGCTCTTCTTTAGCTGTGGCAGTTGAGCAAATTGTACAAAACATCAACGCCCACCAGAGGCGTGCGCTCATAGCTGCCACTCTTTGAATTTAAAGGTCGGCTGCATACGGGTGATCCAGTCCTGGATTCGGATTTCCAACATCGTTGGCGATTGTCCTTTCTCTAACGTAAAACTCGCGCCACGTTTATACTCGCGGCCTTCTGGGCCATAGCCATGAAAGAACGCCGTAATCTGGTGTTTACCGGTTTTTAGGTTGCCTAAATACAAGCGCTGAACACCGCCACGCACTAAAGCGCTATTTTGCTTTTCCGTGTACAAGTGGCTGGCCACCATTTCGCCATCAATCATTAAACGGATGGCATCTAAGGTAAAAAATTTGCCGATATCAACGGATACGTAAATGGCCACCTGAGTATTAGCAGGAAAGAGCAAGTCTTCCTCTAAGATCAGCAAATCGCGATTGAGCTCAAGCGCGGCTTTTTTCAGGTCTTCTACGCGTTCGCTTAACGGCGTAGCATTTTCTTTACGCTCGACAAAATTTTCGCGGTCCTCTTCACGTGGCGCTTGTGGTGCGCGCGCCGCAACAGCTGGGACTTCCGTGGCCTGTTCACTGGTTGGCGCAGCGGCGCTTTCAGTGCCTTCTTGGGCATTGACGGAAAAGCATGGGCTGGCAAGCAGCGCCACAAGCATCAATGCGCGAGGGTTTGTAACTGTGTTTAACAAGTGCGTCTCCCGTTCTTCAACGACCTGGCATCAGACGAATAAGGCGGTACCGCTTGTGCAGGCAATAATCGCGCCTCTATTGTTTGCAGGGAATATCCCTCTCAAGCTTCCTTCTAAAACACAGCAAATCAGCTTCGCTGTGTTCCTCGCAGGCCACTATCTCCATTCGATTGCACGAAGGGTAGCATTCCATGACTCACTTGAAAATAACGCCGTTAGGAAGCAGGCGGCATTAAACCATTGCTATAGTGTACTTGGCCAGCTCTATCAATAATGATGGCATCATAGTCGGGCAGTTTATCAATCAATCTGATGCCTTTTTGTACACCTAGTACAAAAACTGCCGTCGACAGCGGATCTGTGCGCACACCTCGCTCGCCTAAGATGGTAACGCTCATGACTTGCGAGGCACTGCGCCCCGTTTTGGGGTTGATGATGTGGTGAATGCGCTGCCCTGCCTCATCGATAAAAAAGCGCTCGTAGTCGCCAGAGGTGCTCACCGCAACATTTTCTAAAGGTAACGTGATTACGGTTTCGTGTTTATCCCCCCTTTGCAAACGCGGGTTTTTAATACCGATCAGCCAAGGGCGGCCGCCGCGATCACCTAACACTCGACTATCGCCACCGGCACCAATGTAGGCGTTCTCAATACCTTGCGCTTTTAAGTAATCGATGGCGAGGTCCACCGCATAGCCCTTAGCGATGCCACCTAAATCGATGGCAACGTCAGGGTGCAAAAAGCGCAACGTTTGCGCTTTTTCATCATAGGCTAACAATGCCGTATTCAGCGCTGGCAACAAGGCGTCAATTTGCTGCGGCGACGGCGCGCGCTTTTCACGGTAGTTATAGAGCCTGCCTATCGACGCATAGGTGATATCAAAAGCGCCCTCCGTTAAGGTATAGGCTGCTTGGGATTGTTCGTACAAAAAGCGCAGCTCGTCCGAGAGTCTGACCGGCGCATCGAATGCCGTTTGATTGAGGATCGCAAGCTCAGAGGTTTCAATATAGGACGAAAGGCGATTGTCGACGCCCCGCATAATCGCCATAACCCCATTAACCGCGCTGCGCCCTAGACTGGCATCGTCTGACCACAAGCTTACCGACACCTGGGTGCCCATAATCTGTTGCTTGTCTTGGTACCACTCGGCCACACTCGGGGCCGGCGCTAACACCATAGCGGCACAGGCCATTGTGCTCAACACGCCCCCAAACGGCTTGTTCACCGAGTGCGCACTGAGAATACCGAAACGACTACGCCAAAGCAGCCTCTTCCGTGCCAACCTCAACGATAAAAGAAATCGGATAGCCATCACACCTCGTTATCCTTGCGACAAAAAACCCGCTGCCAGCTGATCGTAAGCCGAAAGGCTCAACTTACGGTGCTGTGCAATACTCGCTGCGGCGTTGTAGTAAGTAATGCGATAGTTGAGCGTTAGCTGCCAATCGGATAAGACACGGCAAACGCGCCGTTATCTTGCGGCACCGCAAATAAGCCTAGCGCATCGCGTATATCGTCTGGCGCGCCCTCTCGGGGAAGAATCTCACCTCTCACTGTGGGTGGCGTTGCAATCCCCACCTGACCATCGAGATTGACACCAAATGGCCCGGCGAGATCAAAGATATTAGCGCGAATAGCGCCATTTTCGCCCGCCGCCAAATCTGCCGCAAAATCGCCCAAGGTAAACCACATACCCTGAACATTAAGGCGCGCACCTCGCCAGGTTAGATTACCCTCTAAGGCCGAAACCTCACCGCGATCATTCACCGAGCCCTTAGCAATCATTAGACTGCCCATGCCGGCCAACTTGGCATCGGGCAATCTATCGTTGGCCAAACTGGCCGGCAACTCAACTTGCAAGTTGGTAAAACTGTTAATGCCTGTGACAGAGCGGCAGACATTGCCATTTAAAATATCACTGGCTAAATCCACGCAAGCGTTTAATGACAGCAAAGACAGCGGTTTAAACGTCCAAGATAGCGCGCCCAAGTCAATCACTTGACCTTGAATATTCAGGTGCGCCGCGCCGGCCCTGCCATTCCAAGCGGTACCGCTAATAACCGCTAACTCAATCATGGGCACTTGCTTAGCGATATTAGCCGTTACCAAGGTCGCTGGTGTACGCACAACCACCAGAAAACAAAAGTAGCCCAAAAGCCCAATGCCTAACATCACCTTTAATAACTTCGACATGGTTAATTCCTATGCAACTTAACAGTCACGTTATTGAGCATGCCTTTGACATCGCTCGCCGTGACCGACACTTCAGCGATTTGTATTCCCTCTTTGTTCTCGAGCTCGTCTAACCAAGCCATCACTTTATTAAATTCAACGCTTGCTAACCTCACCCGCACATCGTTCTCGCCAGTGGGTTGAAAGTCTTCCATTCTCAGGCCGTGGTTGCGCAAGCTCTGATTGGTAACCTGAGCAAGGTTGCGCGGCGCGGTTCCGCCTTGTTGCATACCCAGCACGATGGACGCTAAACGTCGCACCTCAGCTTGCTGGGCCAATACAGCTTGGTTGTTGGTCAGTTGTTTATCGCGATCCGTGGCCAATGGTTTTAAGACCATAACGTAAAGTAGCGTTAAAAACACCGCCACAGCGCCAACAGCAAGGAGTAACTGTTCCCGTGGCGAATTTTGCAAAAACCAATTTTTAAACTCGTTCATTGTTAGCTCTCCGTCACGCGAATCTGGGCTTGGTGAATGTCGCCTGACGCTCGTGAGCTTTTAATTTCGGCGGTTAACCCCGTTTCAGCGATTTTGCCGCGCAGGGCCTCTAACATCGCAAAGTCTTTAGACTCAACGTTAAACTGCAAGGCGCCGTTGTTCTGCGTGTAGCGAAAGCTGGTAACCTTTAGGTCATTGTTAGCGCGAATTTGCGGGGCCACTTTAGAGACTAAAAGCACCACATTGGACGGCTCGGTATCTTTCTCGGTGCCGAGCTTGGCTTTAAGCTGGCGCACGGGGTCAGTAATAGAGCCCGATGAGACAACCTGACGATAGACCGCATCGCGATCGGCAAACAGTTGCTGAGACGCTTTTTTGGCCTGATGCAGCTCGCCCCAAGTCACACCCGCGGCTATAACAAAGGCAGCGGCGGCAGCAATGGCCGGCACTTTCCACTCGTTCCACCACTGGCCGAACGGCAGTTTGCGGGCCAAGTTTCCGGTGCGAAAATCGAGCACCGGCTTGGCACCAAGCTTAAGCACATCCCAAAAACCGCCCTCTTGCTCATAAATACTTACCCCCTCGGCTGACTCGACAAACTCCGGCAAGTAGCCACGCAGCCGCGCTAATGACTCTTCGCCATCGGCAACCAAATGAATAGCTGGGGGCAACAAGGTGGTTTTGTCATCGCCTTTGTGGGTTTCACACAACGCTAATATAAATAACTCGGCATTGTCGGCATCACAACTAAAGCCCCGATGCGATCCGTATTTGGCGTAAAGCGTTTGTTCATCGAGCAACAACACCCAGCCATCCCCGGCGTCCAGCTCTAAGTAATCGCACACCGCCGAGGGCACCTCGGCGCCCAGCTCTTCGAGCTCGGCAATCTCCTCTGCGGTATTCGCCTCGTCCGTATACGCAGTATCGACCTCACCATCAACCAATGGCCCGTAAGCGAACGTTAGGTTATCAATGGGGGTTACCACAGACTCTTCGACTTCAAACGGGACAAGCTTAGTCAGCACTTTGCGATCTTTAACGCCGACATCAACGCGCTGAGTGACAACATGGCGGCCATCGAGAATCAGCCAGCAGGTTTTACCGGCAACGGATTCGGCCAGCAGGTTGATATCACCTGTGTAAAAGGCATCGCTAGCCCACAGCTGAGAGGCCGTCACTTGACGCCACTGCCATAAGCCCGTTGCTACTTTGCGCACCAGAATTTTTTCTGCCACTGCATCACCTATTATTGTGTTATTTAATGCAGCACTCGCTGCAACTTATCTTTTACTTCTCTTTGATTTCAATGCTCAATTGACGCGTTCCGGCAATAGTACGCTACTCGAAGCCCTGTTTAAAAGTTAGCATCTGTGCGCCATAGCGTCGTTACATTAGTATTTTCGCGCTTCAGCAGGCTCTTGCCGTGGCGGGTTTTATCGCCGATAACAACGTCAGCAGAATAAATAAAGTAACGAGTACTAATATCTAATTGTGACGAATCAAACATATTGGCATCGACGACAACCTGAATTTCGCTCACCGCATCGGTTACAAATTCATTAACGTTTTGGTACCCGCCCTGAGCGTGATATTCAAAATTGGCTCTATCATTACGTGCTCGCGCTAACTGGCTACCCATCTCAGGATCCAGAGGGGTATTGATATCCTTGGCATTAAACATTCTAAACATCACATCGGGAATGGTATTGACATTCAACACGGCGGCATCCTTGCCATCGGCAGGTAGCGCTATCACATAAGGCAAAAGTTTGTCGTAAATTTCGGGAGTAACGCCTTTAATCAAGCTCAGTTCACTAATGGTGGTCATGGGCGCGTTGCTGACAATTACCGGCACTTCAAGGCCACTATAGTAGCTTTGCTCGGCCCCCCCAAAACCCGATACCGTGTTATCAGGATCAAGCCAGTCGATAATCGCTTGCACAATGGCGGTTGCATCCTCTGGCCCAATCGGCTGATCGTTCATTGGCAAGGTTTGAAGAAAACGGATAAAACGACGCTGAGCTACAGTGAAC
Source organism: Marinagarivorans sp. (assembly GCA_036554385.1). Taxonomy (GTDB): domain Bacteria; phylum Pseudomonadota; class Gammaproteobacteria; order Pseudomonadales; family Cellvibrionaceae; genus Marinagarivorans. Next base: position 8,469 of record DATBNJ010000350.1, read on the forward strand.
TTGCAGTCAAATAGCTCTGGCGTCGCCTTGCAGCGCGGCTGTTCCGTGCCCGTAGAGGCAGGTGCGCTGGGTTCAGAGCTATTATTACCCCCAGCGGGAGCAACAGTATCGGGTAACGCCAGCAGGTTAATATTAAACCGCCCCTGCGCATCCTCAAGCTGCACGGTAATCGCACCACCATCAATCGGCACGGTTTGCGGCGCATTCCAAACTTCATTAAGGTGATCGGCTTGGCCATCATCGGTGGGATCGTTTATATCCTCGACTAACAACAGCTTGCTGACTAAGCGCTCGCCGCCTTCCAGTACCAGTCGCCCTTGCAAACCGTGCCATCGGTTTTCATTGCGCGACATGCCCAACTCGAAACGCCAGCTGGTGGCCACCACCAAGGAAGTCACTAAAACAACGATAAGCATCGCCAAAATGAGTACGATGCCTTTCTGGCGGTTTGGGGGCGCGGTGCAGCAAGCGTTCATTACGGCCCTCCTAAGCTATTATCAATACCTGGCAAAATGGAATAAATGCGCTTAATCTCGCCAAAATCCTCGGTGACCAATGTAATTTCGATAGCCGCGGGTAAAGTTTGCGGTTTTTGACCACTCGCCGGCCAGCGCTCTTGCCAAGGTCCGCCCGAGACACTAGCGCGATTATTGTTTGGCAGCGCTTTGATAAACACATCCGTAACGCCTTCGAGAATTTTTTGTGGGCGCGCATTGCGCTCGTCATTTTCCGAAATATTAATCCACGTGTCGCGCCAAATAGCGGCGTCTTCAAAGCGATAGCCAATGCGCACAACTTCAGTACGCGGCAAACGTAAAGGGTTGGCATAACCTGCGCGCAGCAGCGTCATTCGGTACTCGTCGCTCGGGTCGATGTAAACTGGGGGAATGGGCTTGTCGCGTGTGACACGCGGCATTGCGGGGATGACATTGCGCATATCGGTCTCGAGCAAAACCCACACTCGGTCAACGGCCGTCATGCGGTCAATGGCCTCTTGGGTAGCCTCAGAGCTGCCAATTGCCACGGTGAATGCCTGGCTGGTCATGACCGCAATCATGGCCATAATTACGATAGCAATCATCACCTCAATCAAGGTGAAACCGCGCTGAACCACAACCAAAGCCGACGACTGATGCATTACTTCTCAACCATAATGGCCGAAAGCTCAACGATCGGATCTTGACCTTGCGGCCCGACTCGAATCCAAACCCGCAAGGTACCGGCGTACATGCCCTTTTGCTCTTCTGCCTCTATTCGCCAGTCCCAAACAATGCCGGCCATCTCCTCATCGCCCGCCTGACGCCCTTTGGGCACTAAGTTTTGTAAGGTTTCGGCAAGGTACATTTCTTGAACTTTATTCTCGGCCACCCAATGGGCAATGGTAAGATCGCGGCTGTAAGACACCGTATTCGCCATAGTGCCCATGCGCGCCATTAACGCCGGCAGCGCCAAGCCAATAATCATCAGCGCGACCATCACTTCAAGCAATGTGAAGCCCGCGCCTCGCATCGAACCGAGGTGCCGTTTAAGGCCTGCCTGAGAATTAGCCGCCATCATCACCGCTCGCGCTCTTTACGAGCTTTTAGCTCTTCGGCCAGCTCTTTCCATTCAAGCTGGCCGTATTCATTGATATGAATCGTCTGCGAATAATCGGGCAAACGTTCATCAGTGATTCGGATTTCGATGGGTGAGATATCGCCGGTCGGATAATAAGCCGTAACGGGTAGTGAACGATCGAGCAATTCCTCCCAGCGCCATTCCATATTATCAATTAACACGACGAGCTTGGTTTCGGGATCGAAGGAGATAGGCTTAAGCTCTGGCACGTCAAACCAGCCGTTTACATTGCCAGCTTGCCAGCGATAACGCCAACCCAGGTTATCCCATTCGGGCTCTGAATCCGACTGCCACTGGGGTGGCTCGAGCAGCAAGCCCATCGGGTCACCAGACAACACCGCGCGGTCGGCGGCAAATTCACTGATGGCCATAAATTGCTCGAGCTTTTCCGTTACCGAGCTCTCGGGGCCACCGCGCCCAATCGTCAAGGTGACAGAGGCCAACGCAATGCCAAGCACCGCAATCACCGCCAGCACTTCTAGCAGCGAAAATCCGACCTCTGACCTTAAGGTGCGCATCAACTAGCCTTCTGAGTCATCCCAATAGCTGATATCAGCAGCATCGCCCTCACCACCTTGCAGGCCATCGGCACCATAGCTAATAATATCGAAAGGCTTGCCGTTATCCGCGGGGCTTAAGTATATGTACGCACGCTCCCAAGGGTCTTTCGGCATCTTTTCCAAATAGCCGCCATCGCGCCATTTGCGAGGCACGGGGTCACCGGTGGGCTTATTAACTAAAGCCTCCAAACCCTGCTCGGTGGTCGGAAAGATGTAATTGTCGAGTTTGTAGGTTTGCAGCGCCGTTTTAATGGATGCAAAGTCATTTTTTACGCGCTCTTTTTGAGCTTCTGCAATGTTGCCGAATAGTGCTGGCCCCACGACGCCTACCATCAAGCCAATGATCACGATAACAACCATGATCTCGATAAGGCTAAAACCGCCCTGCCGCGTTCGAGACATAAAACCTCCTAGTGATATAGATAATAAATTTATTGGTGCGCTAAACCATTTGATTGAGCTGGAACATGGGCTTTAAGATGGCCATTACGATAAACCCAACCATCCCCGCCATAAACAGAATTGTAATGGGCTCAAGCAGGCTCATCATTGTCGCCAAGGTAAACTGCAACTCTCGCTGTTGATTAGACGCCGCGTGCAGTAATTGTTCCGACAACTGGCCGTTAGTTTCGCCACTGGCGACCATTTGCACCAATAACGGTGGGAACTCGTCGACCTGGTCCATAGCTTTCGCAACGCCCATGCCCTCCTTGACCGAGAGCGCAACTTCCTTGCCCGCCGCCTGAATATGGCGATTACTCAATACCTGAGCGGCGATGCGCAAGGCTTCAAGCACGGGCACGCCACTTTTCACCAACAGCCCAAGGGTGCTGGCATAACGAGCCGCCTCAGCCGTGCGGTTCAATTCGCCAAACAGAGGAATTTTTAGCAGCAATTTATGCCATTTGAGCTGATTTTTGGGCTTTCTTAGATACTGCTGAATACCGACGACAATCGCGGCAATAACACCGAGTGAAATCAAACCATAGTTAATAATAAAGTCACTCATACCAATCAATAACTTGGTCGAAAACGGCAGCTCTGTTTTTTGGTTTTCAAAAAGGCCCACCAGCTTGGGCACAACAAACGCCATTAACGCGGTTACCACGCCAATACTGACGACAAACAGAATCAACGGGTAGGTCATTGCACCTTTGACCTTTTGGCTCGTTTCCTGGCTGCTTTCGGTGTATTCAGCTAACTGCTCTAGCACTGGGCCTAAAAAGCCCGCGCTTTCACCGGCCTTGACCATCGCGCGGTATAAATCGTTAAAGGTACGCGGGTGCTCTGCCATCGCTTGTGTCAGCGATAGGCCCTCAAGCACGCGCGAGCGCACTTGCAGAATCATAGCTTTAATTTGAGGTTTGCGACTTTGGTTAGCACAGGCGTGCAAGACTTCATCGAGCGGCAAGCCCGATTGAACCAACGAAGCCAATTGGCGTGTCACTAGCGAGGTATCTTTGGTGCTTAATTTTATACCATTGGATTGCCCGAAGCCCCCTAAAAGCGACGCCAGACCGCTCGGGCTTTCGGCGGCCTTGCCGCCCTTGGGCTTGCCCGCGGGCGGGCGCTTAACCGAACTTTTTACTTCCAGCGGTCGCAGGCCACGGTGGCGCAGCTGAGTCCTCACTTGGCGCTCATTATCACCCTCGATGACACCCTTTACCGTCTTCCCTTTCGCATCAAGGGCCTGATAACTAAACGCAGCCATAAAAAACCATTAATGTGATGAGGTAACCCGGAGTAGCTCTTCAACGGTAGTAATACCGGCAAGCACCTTAGCCCGACCATCGGCTTCAATCGGCTCACAGTACTGGCGCGCGTGTTTCAACATTTGCGCCTCGCCAATGCCCTCGTGAATGAGTTGCCGAAGGCCGTCATCAACGGGAATAAGCTCGTAGATACCCGTTCGGCCTCGGTAGCCACCGTAGTTGCATTTTTCGCAACCGACCGCTCTAAATATTTTACTGCCGTGCGGTATTTTGATGCGCTCACACTCTGATTCGCTGGCTTCATGTGGCTCTTTGCATTCAGGGCACAACACACGCACCAGGCGCTGAGCGATTAAGGCTTCCAAACTGGACGACAGCAAGAAAGGCTCGATACCTAGGTCGCCTAGGCGAGTGATGGCACCAATCGCCGTATTGGTGTGTAAGGTCGAAAGCAACAAGTGCCCCGTCAAACTCGCCTGCACGGCAATCGCGGCAGTTTCTTGGTCGCGAATTTCACCAATCATGACCACATCTGGGTCTTGACGCAAAATAGCGCGCAAGCCGCCGACAAAGGTCATACCCACTTTGTTATTCACTTGGGTCTGGCCTATACCGGGCAGCAAGTACTCGATCGGGTCTTCAACGGTAAGAATATTGCGATTGGGGTGATTCAAGTAGCTTAAGCCCGAATAGAGCGATGTGGTTTTACCCGAACCCGTTGGTCCCGTTACCAATATAATACCGTGTGGTTTAGCCAGCGCCGCTTTGAAGTGATCGAGCACTTGCACGGGCATGTTGAGCTGCTCTAACTTTAAAGCCCCAGCTGACGAATCTAAAATTCGCATTACCGTTCGCTCACCATAAGCACTTGGCAAAGTTGATACGCGAATATCCACCGCATGGCCGGCTAACTTAACGGTAATGCGACCATCTTGCGGAATGCGCTTTTCGGCGATATCCAGTCGCGCCATGACCTTCAAACGCGACGTTAATACCGGCCCTAACTGGGCTTTGGGCGACAAAACTTCCTTCATCACACCGTCGATGCGAAAGCGCACGGAAACTCGGTGTTCAAAGGGCTCTACGTGAATATCCGACGCCCGCTCTTGCACCGCCTGGGAAAGAATGGCGTTAATTAAACGAATAACCGGCGCATCGCCGTCACCGCTCAATAACTCGCTATCATCGGGAATGTCTTCTGCGAGCGCGGATAAATCAAATTCGGCGCCCATATCGTCGGCCGCTTGTTGCGCCTCGTTATCACCGCTTTGGTAATGGTGCGTTAAGCGCTTTTGAAACTCTTCCTTTTCAAGGGCATGTAAATTCAAACGCTCACCCGTATAGCGCCGCAGTTCAACCAGCGTTTTCAAGGATGGCGTGCCGGTATAGAACACAGTACCGTCCTCAATAAGCACGGAATTTTCAGAGGCAAAACCAAACGGCAACCTACCCTTTTTGATTTCGGCCTCATCGAGCGCCGCTAAGTGCTCGGAATCCTCGAACTCGTCGGCGAGAGTTTGCTCTAGTTCATTCACCCAAGCGCTCCTTATTCAGCCGCCGCAGGAACGGGAATGGTCACGGGGGCAGACAAGTCATACTCAGACATATCAGGCAGTAATGGCGTATCTTTGTCTTTGGCACGCATAAAGCCTCGATCGCGCATTCTTAACTGCTGATCGCGAATATATTTGTACTTCTCGGCGGTGGCACCCGTCAGGGCTTGGTCGTCGCGAATGACCGTGGCGCGAATAAAAATCATTAAATTAGTTTTGTCATTACCGGTTTTATTACTGCGAAACAGGCGCCCAAGAACGGGAATACTGCCCAGCACAGGTACTCGCTGCTCACTATTGGTCGCGCGCTCTTCTATAAAGCCACCCATCACAATGATGTCACCATCGGAGGTCAAGACTTTGGTTTCCAGCTTGCGCTGATTGGTGACAATATCAGAGGCGCCATTATTGCTCTCGGAGATACTGGAGATTTCCTGTGATATCTCAAGTACCACTTTATCGCCCTCATTGATTTGCGGGGTAACTTTTAAGGTGATACCGACATCTTCGCGCTGAATGGTTTGAAACGGGCTATTAATGCCCCCGCCCGCGCCTGTATTCGAAAAGCTGCCCGTCACGAAAGGCACGTTTTTACCCACCGTGAAAGACGCTTCGCTGTTATCCAGCGTCAACAAAGTAGGGGTAGACAGGATATTGGTTTTTGAATCCCCCTCCATAGCAGTAATAACGGTATTGAAATCGACGTCATCATTAGTCCCTACAAGGCCTAAAACCTGCCCTGACGTACCCGCGAGCGCAGTCGCTAAATTTGTTAACGCACTAATTTCATTGTCGTCGCCTTCGACAGCGCCACCAAAAGCTGCGCCGGCGAGTGCGCCACCGCCGCCCTCAGAGGCGCCGTACAAGCCGTTATCCGAGTTTCTGAACATCCAAGCAACACCCAAATCCAATTGAGCGCCATCTTGCATTTCAACAATAATGGCCTCAACAAGTACTTGCGCACGCCGAATATCCAAACGATCAACAACCTCGAGCAAGGTATTCAAAGTATCGCCTTCGGCAGTAATCAGTAGCGCATTAGTATCTTCATCTGCTTCAACCGTTGCACTAGCGGACGCCGCATCACCGGCTTTGCCGCCACCAGGGCCCAACTTAGATAAGTTGGAAACAATTTTGGTTAAAACTTCTGCGGTGGGCTTGGCTTTAGCGTAATCCAAGTAGATCACACGGACATTGCCCGTTTGCGCTTTGGGTTTGTCTAGCTTGCGCAATAGAATTTTTATGCGCTGACGCTGCAGCTCTTCACCAGTAACCAGCACGGCGTTGTTGCGTTTGTCGGCAATCAGCGTAACCGTGTTTTGCGAACCGCTGCGGGCCTTTTCGTCTTTGTCGATTTTGGTCAGCGTTTGCACCATTTCATCGGCGCTCGCGTATCGCAGCTCTACCACATCGGTGACCGGCGTAGCCGATTTATCAATGCGTTCGATTAACGAACGAATGCGGTCAATATTGTCTTTGGAGTCGGAAATTACAATCGAGTTAGACGGGTCGTAAGCCGCCAAGTGGGAATGCTGTGGAACCAGCGGGCGAATCACCGGCAGCACTTTCGCGGCGGCGATATTTTGCAGCTGAATCACCTGCGTCACGAATCCTTCTTCGGGCGTTACCGCGTCGGTCACAGGCACAGGCGACGAGCGCGCATCTTTTAATGGCACCACACGAATGACATTACCGACCTCAACCAGCGTAAAGTCGTGGATTTCAAGCACGGTGCGAAACAGGTGCAGTAGCTCGTCTTCATTGAGTGGCTTAGCCGAAATAACTTTAACGCGCCCTTTGACTCGCTGATCAATAACCGTCGTTTTGCCTGTCACATCGGCAACAAACTTAATGACTTCTTCGATATCGGAATCTTTAAAATTAACTGTCCATGTTTGCTCGGCCCAACTGGCCACACTAAACGCGGCCAGCAATGAGAATACAGATCCAGCTTTTATTATTCGTTTAAGCACCCACTCGTCTCCTAACCAGAACTCATGCGGATTTGGATAAATTGCGTACTACCATCACGCATCACTTCTAGATTGGCCTCGGTGGCCGTTTTTAATGCTTGGTAGACTTCGCGGACTTTTTGAGGCTCGTTGACCTCAATGCCATTGACCGACACTACAATGTCGTTATTCTTGAGACCGACTTGGTCAAATAGTTCACGTTTCCTGCCGGGTCGCACTTTGTAACCGATCATCTGGCCGCCTTCGGTAGCGACCATAAAGCGCACCACATCGCCGATAGACTTGATATCTTTAACCGCGCTTTCGTCGACTTCCGCTTTGTGAACATTGTCATCTTCAGGCGGCGCAACCGGTGCCGGAGTACGGCGTGTTGCAACAAATTTTTTGTCGTCCTCGCCGTACAACCAAAGTTTTTCAGCCTTGCCGTTGTTGTCTAAAATCACCCATAATTCGGCGATGCTTTTAAGCTTAACGCCGCGCACGCCCGGCAGAGCGTCGCCCGCTTTGTATAACGCTTGCGAGCTTGCCTCGCCGATAATTGCCCACGATTTAGACGGTTCGTTGCTGGCGATTACGCCCTGCAACTTAAGGTTCAGCTTGGTTTCTTTGACGGGCTCGCTGGCTTCTCTGGCGAGTTGCTCGGCTCGTTCACGCGCCAAACGGTCTCGCTCAGCATTGGGATCGTATTTGCCGAACAAGTCATTAAGGGTGGCTAAATCTACCTGTGCACCTGCTGCTTCGGCTTGCGTCACCGAAGATTTAGGGACCACGGAGGCCACCGGCTGCTGAGGCACTGGGGCAACAACCCAAAAAAGACGCGCCACGCTGTGACACAACCACAACGCAATAAGCACCAGCAGTAGCTGGCGCCAGCGTCGAGTTGGCACTTTTCGGATAACAGCACCGAACTTACCTAGGTAAGCCGTTGCCGCTTGCACGATGGGTGCTGCTCGGAGTGATTCGGCAGTCACCGGCGTTCTCCATTATTATTGATTACAAGTTCGGCCAAGTGTTTAACCCTTAAACAAACTGCGCATTTACCAGCAAAACCAGAGGCCTAAAGCCCCTGCAAGCCGCACAATATCGCGCATATGCTGTTTACATGCAAATAGTTAATATTAAATATAGCCCGTTAAAACCCACTTTTGGGGGACAAAGCACAAACTCTAAAATTGAGAACTTTTTACTCGACTTGTCCTCAATAAACGAGGCCGCTATGCTGCCAACCCAGTCGATAACTGAACCCTACTTTCTAACAAGCCTAGTTGACAGTCAACCATGACAGAAGTTTACCTTTTACAGAACAATGACGGTTTATTCCTCAATAAACAGCAAGAGTGGGTCGACGGCAGTGACGCCAGCAGCCTGTACAAAACCGCCCATAAGGATGACGCCATTAATACCAAGGTGGAGCTGACCGTTAAAGCCCCCTACCTTCGCATCTCAACTGTCGTTTGCTCAGTCAACGAGCGCGGCATTCCCTGCCTGCCCACAGATGAACCCGCCGAAGAAGAACACCAACAATGACCCTAACCTTGGCCCCGTGGGCACAAAGCACGCTGAATGACTTGGCAGAAAAACACAACCAGCCGTTGATTCGTGGACTCCTTAAAGGTGTCGAAAAGGAAGGCTTGCGCGTAACTGCCGACGGAGCGCTAAGTCAAACGCCGCACCCCGAGCGACTCGGTTCCGCACTAACACACCCTCATATCACCACCGATTTTAGCGAGTCGCTGCTTGAGTTTATCACGCCGCCTTCGCACATCAGCCAACACACGCTGGACGACCTGTGTGACCTGCACAACTACAGCTACACTAATTTGCCCGACGAGTTTATTTGGCCGCTCAGCATGCCTTGCAAACTTCCCGCTGATGCCGACATCCCCGTCGCGCAATACGGCACCAGCAATCGCGCTACTATGAAGACGGTATACCGCGAAGGTCTGGGATTGCGCTACGGCCGCACTATGCAAACTGTTGCCGGGCTGCATTATAACTTTTCCCTTCCGCGCGCCTTTTGGGCCTACCTGCATAGGGAGGAGCAAAGCACGCTTAGCCTCGATGCGTACATCACCAAAAAGTACTTTCATATTATTCGGAACTTTCGGCGTCACTTCTGGCTGCTAATTTACTTATTTGGAGCCTCACCGGCGGTGGATGCCAGCTTTGTAGCCGACCGCGTGCACAATCTCGAACCGCTTGCCGACAATACCCTTGGCTTGCCCTACGCTACCTCGCTAAGGATGGGCGACTTGGGCTATCAAAGCTCTGCACAGTCGTCATTATTTGTCTGCTACAACGCCTTACCAAGCTACACCTCAACGCTAAGTGCCGCCATCAGCACGCCTTATGCTGACTACCAAAACCTGCCCAATAATGGCATGCGCCAGCTCAACAGCAGCCTTCTGCAAATAGAAAATGAGTTTTATAGTCCCATTCGCCCAAAGCGAACTGCTCACGCCGGTGAAACGGCATTAACAGCACTTTGCAGGCGCGGCGTAGAGTACCTCGAAGTTCGCTGCCTCGACCTAGACCCCTTCAGCGCGGTAGGCATTAGCCATTCGACCATTCGTTTTCTCGACACATTCTTATTGCACTGCTTGTTTTTACCCAGCCCGCCTTGTGATCAAACGGAATTTAACAACACCGCAGACAACCAAAGCACGGTAGTCACACAAGGGCGTAAACCCGGCATCGCGCTTATTGGCAGCGACGGCGAGCCGCGTAGCTTACGCGATTGGGGGCGTGAAATTGTCGACAGCATGGCGCCGATTGCGGGCATGTTCGATCAAGCTTCGGGTAACGGCAATGACTATGCTAAAGCAATGGATATTGCTCTGGAGCGCCTCGACACTCCCGAAACCACGCCATCGGGCCGTATGATGAGCGCAATCGAGCAAGGTACTTCACATATCCAGTTTGGCCTTAATCAAGCCAAAGCGCACTGCGACGCGTTTAGACTAAAGCCTTTACAAAGCAGCGTATATAAGCGCTACCAAGATATGTGTGAGGAATCGCTAAAACTGCAGTGCGAAGAAGAAAGGGAACCGCAAACCCCCTTTGAGGATTACCTAAAAGCTTACTACCAACAGTACCAAGACTGCTGCAAAGAAACCGCTTAAAAGGCTTCGATCACACGCGCTCGACATTCAGTGGAGCGCGTGAGAGACGACTTGAGCATCGTCGGCATCATCTTGAAGCTCTTGCACGGCCTCTAAACCCGCTTCAAGCATAACTTTGGCCACGCTAACGGCACCATTCTCCGCCGCAGCCTCTAGAAAGTATCGGGATTCCTCGGAAAACTGAATGCGCACCAGCGGCTCTGAATCGCCCCGTTGCTCACCGGCTCGGCAGAGCGCGATTTCGCCATTGGGGTACTCGATAATTTCAAACAGTAATTGCTCTTCGCTCGGAATAGACATAGATCGTTTTATTCTCTCCAAATGTGGATCGGCGCCGATGAGTGCATCAACATTCGAGCCCTTGGTTGCGCTCTGCAACCATTAAGGCCTCTAGCTCGCACCAAGCCTCTACTAACTCTGGCACACTTGGCGGTTGTTCGCCTGCAGAGCTTGCAATCATAGCAGGCGATGCCTGTGTAGCCACGGTCAACGAAGTATCGCTAAGCAAAGATGAGCGGTATTGCGGCGCCTCGGGCAAACCAATTCGCCCGACCGCGCTTAAGGCCACACGCAGGCATGACCCGCCATCGGCCTCCAGATTTAACCAGCGCGCAATCACATGGGCCTCACAGGGCGCAACTCGCGCCATAGCACGAAAACTCCCCGCCCCCCCCAGCATGGCAAACCAACGATCAGGGGCATACCGCTTTTGCGTCAACTCAGCATAGTAGCCGGTAAGCGCGTTATGGATCGCGCGAACAAGCGCCGTTTTAAGCGCTTTTTTTTCGATGAGGCTAGCCGTATCGGTCAGCCCGTCAAACCGATCGATCAACCAACGCGCCTCGGCGCGCTGCTCATCAACAAAGCGAACAAGCGTTGCGTCAGCCACAGTAATCAGCTGCTCTTTTTAGCTTTTTTGGCTGGGGCTTTTTTGGCGGCTTTTTCTTGAACTCGCCATTTGCCGCCTTCGTAAAAAGCCTTCCAACCGGTCGGCTTACCGTCGAGCTCGGACTGAACATATTGCTCTTTCGTTTTGCGACTGTAGCGCACCACCGTATCATTGCCATCCTCATCCTCGGTGGGCGCCTTCAGAATATGAGCATATTTGGGGTCGAGCTGATCTTTGACTGGCTGCAACTCTTTAACTAAAGGCGCGCGTGTCTCGCGGTTTTTAGGGAACTGGCTAGCCGCTAAAAATAGGCCCGATGCGCCATCGCGTAGTACATAGTGGTCATCGACTTTTAAGCACTGCAAGTCTGGCATGTCCACGGGGTCCATCTTGGGTGGCGCCGCTTCGCCGTTGCGCAATAGCTTGCGCGTGTTTTTACACTCTTCATTCATGCAGCCAAAATACTTACCAAAGCGGCCGTTTTTCAACTGCATTTCTGCGCCACATTTATCGCACTCGAGCGTTGGCCCTTCATAGCCTTTTATCTTAAAAGCGCCCTTTTCAATTTCGTAACCGCTGCAATCAGGGTTATTGCCACAAATATGCAGCTTGCGCGTTTCGTCCAGCAGATAGTTATCCATGGCCGTATTACACTTAGGGCAGCGCCGTTTGCTGCGCAGCTGCAACGTTTCGGCTTCGTCATCATCGGCATCCATGCTGACCGCTTCTTCACCTGGCACCAAGTTCATGGTGTTTTTGCAGCGTTCTTTTGGTGGCAATGCATAGCCCGAACAGCCTAAAAACACCCCCGTACTTCCGGTGCGAATTTGCATGTGGCGGCCGCACTTATCGCAGATGATATTGGTCTCGGTCGGGTCGTTGGTGCGCATGCCAAACTCTTCACCTGACGCTTTGGTCAGCTGATTGGTAAAGTCAGCATAAAATTCATCTAATAATTCGATCCAGTCTTTTTCGCCTTCAGCAACTTTATCGAGCATGGCTTCCATGTTGGCGGTAAAGCTGTAGTCCATTAGCTCGGGAAAGCTTTCCACTAAACGGTCGGTAACGATATCGCCCATTTTGTCGGCGTAAAAACGGCGATTTTGCACGTGTACGTAGCCGCGATCCTGGATGGTAGAGATAATTGACGCATAGGTCGATGGTCGCCCAATACCCTGCTTTTCCAGCTCTTTCACCAAGCTCGCTTCGGTGAAGCGAGCGGGCGGTTTGGTAAAGTGTTGGTTGGGTAATAACGCATGTTTGCTTAGCAGGTCACCCACTTTAATATCGGGTAATATTCCGTCGTCGTCTTTTTTGCTGACCGGCGGGTTAACCTTCATAAAACCGTCAAAGCGCACCACGCGACCTTTGACACGCAGCTGATAATCGCCAGCACCAATCACCACTGACGTGCTTGTAAACTCAGCGGGCACCATTTGGCAGGCGACAAATTGTTGCCAAATTAAGGTATACAAGCGCTCTGCATCGCGCTCCATGCCAGTGAGCTGAGTTGGCAAGCGCGTAACTTCCGAGGGTCGAATAGCTTCGTGCGCCTCTTGCGCGCCCTGTTTGCTGGAATAACTCATTGGTTGCTCAGGCAAATATTTGTGACCAAACTTGTCGACAATGTAATCGCGGCAATTGGCCACCGCTTCGGCACTGAGGTTGGTCGAGTCAGTACGCATGTAGGTAATAAAACCGGCCTCGTACAAGCGCTGAGCGAGCACCATCGTCTTTTTAACCCCGAAGCCAAGGCGTGTACTGGCCGCCTGTTGTAGCGTCGAGGTAATATAAGGCGCGCCGGGTTTTGACTTGGTTGGTTTGTCGTCGCGGGCGACAACTTCGTAGTGCGCAGCATTCAGCGCATCAACGGCAACTTGCGTGTCACCCTGCGTCTTGGGCGCAAAAGCATCGGACTTAAAGCGCTTTACTTCGCACTTTAAACGCTCGCCAGCTTTAGTATCCAGCTCGGCAAAAAGCGTCCAATATTCTTCGGGGATAAAAGCGCGAATTTCGCTTTCGCGCTCGGTGACTAGGCGCACAGCAACCGATTGCACACGCCCTGCCGATAGCCCGCGGGCAATTTTTGCCCACAACAACGGTGACACCATATAGCCGGCCACGCGATCGAGAAACCGGCGCGCCTGCTGCGCATTAACGCGATCTAAGTCCAGCTTGCCAGGTTCTTTAAACGCATCCTGAATCGCGGTTTTGGTAATTTCATTAAAGACCACGCGGCGGTAGCGCTCATCGTCGCCACCAATCGCCTCGCGCAAATGCCACGCAATGGCTTCCCCCTCGCGGTCCAAATCCGTTGCGAGGTAAATTTCATCAGCGTCTTCGGCCAATTTTCTAAGCTCGGCAACCACTTTTTCTTTGCCAGGCAGAATTTCATAGTGCGCTTGCCAGTGATTTTCAGGGTCTATGCCCATGCGTTTAACAAGCTGTTCTTTCGATTTGCGCGCTTTATATTCGGCTTTTTCTTCTGGCGACATTTTACGCGTTAACGCCGCCTGCGCGGCACGCGCTTTGGGGTCAACTGGCGCGCTCGATCCGCTGGTCGGTAAGTCGCGGATATGACCAACGCTGGACTTAACAACATACTGGCTGCCGAGATACTTATTGATGGTTTTCGCCTTCGCAGGTGACTCCACAATAACAAGAGACTTGCCCATAATAATTCGCTTAGTTGGTTAAATATTGTTCTTTAAGGCCTTAAATGGCCTCGACGGTGTGCGCATATATAAGTGCTCACTGGCCTTAGGTCAAGCAAAGCCACAGTAATAGTTATAGTTGAAGGACAATTTGGGCACGAAAAAATCACCCGCCAAGCCCTCCTAAGCTGCCCGGTCACGGCGCCCAGCAAGCTTTCTCGGAACTGCTATGCTTAAGCCTAATAGAGAGCGTGGATTTGCACGCCAAAACGACTGTAGCAGCTGGGCAAGCCTTATTTCAAACGCCATGAATACCATCGCCATCATAGTGTCGTTGTTGACGCTAGCCGTGTTATCACTGCTGGTGGTCAACTTTGTCAACCGACGAGAAACTCGGCGGCGCTTAGTGACGCATAAAATCAGCAACCTTCGCCGGCGCATCGCAGAACTCGAAGAAATGGCCGCCACCCTCGAGCCATTGCTCGAGTCGACGCAAATTCCCCGAGCCATCAACGATGAAATCATCACGCATATCGAACACATCATGAGGCTCGAGCCGGGCAACGAGTATATGGAACCCACCTTGGCCGCAGCGAAGGCTTTATCAGAGGACCTCGCCCTTGAAAAGCGCTCATGCCAACTGATGCGTGCGCTATCGAGCGACGCCCAAGTGGCACGCTGCAAGTTTCAGTTGAACGAAGCGGCTCGGTTGGTGCGAAAAGGCCAGATGCGAGGGCGCATTGACGCCCTCGAGGCCGATACCTTTATTAAAGAGCTTTCTTGGGCGCTCATGATGATTGACGTGATTACCTACGTAAACCAAGGCCACATCTCCATTAAGCAAAACGATGTGCTCAAAGCCTACGGCTACTACAAACATGCCCAACAAACCTTAATCGCTAACCCGCACTCGGACCAGCGGCGTCACCGGCTCATTCGCGAGGTTTCAGACATCTTAGTTAACCGTCGAAAAACGCTTTCGGAAGACCTTATGCCGGAAACGGCCAACAACCCCGACCAAAACAGCCCCGACGCACAGCCGCCTAGCGAATCAGCGACACCCGAAGAGCCTCAACAAAGCCATAAAGGTTAGACGACCTCACACCAAAGGCGAGGCAAAGGCTTTAAGCTGATTAGCGAGTTGTTCCAGAACAGCGTCGCCACCGCGTTCATTCCAGTGAACACCCAAGGCATGATCGTTCAACTCAACGGCATAGACGGAATCTGGCAGTTTCGCCAAAAAAGACTCCCAAAGCTGGGGCTCGGTCGGCGTTCGCCCTTTCACCAACCAGTATTTGGCGATGTGAAGGCCATGCTCATATTTTTGTCGCTCAAGAACCACCGGTGCCGGGCCATTGTCCGTATTCAGCGGCAACCAATAAAACCAACACAGTTGCCCACCTTCGCCTTTGACGTCACTAGCGCCCACTTTTAAGCCTAGCGTCTGGGCCTGTTTGCGCAATAAAGCTAAATGCTTTTGGGCACGCGTTGGCTTCATGAGCATAACGGGACCAACCATCATGGCGATAACAAGCACTACAATAATGGTCGGCCACATACTCTACTCCTCACTATTTTTAAGTGTTTCAAGCTCTTCCCAACGGGCAAAGCAGGTTTCTAGATCTTGCGCAAGCTGTTCTAAGTGCGCCAATCGAACAGCGACCTTATCTTGCTCCTGCAGGTAAAATTCAGGGGCAGCCACTTCTTGCTCGAGTTCTGAGATCGCTTGCTCAAGCTGTTCAATATTAGCGGGCAATCGGTCTAATTCACGTTGCAGTTTGTAGCTCAGCTTCTTTTGCTTGACCGGCTTGGTCTCGACCGGAGCCGTCACCGGGTTCGCCAGTGTCGAGACACTGGCTGCTGCATCGGCTAGTTTTTGTTTTTTGGCAGCAACACTGTCGCGCTCTGGCCACTTACCCCCTTGGCGTAGCCAGTCGTTATAGCCACCCACGTACTCCCGAACGACCCCATCGCCCTCGAAACTGATGGTACTGGCCACCACATTATCCATAAATGCGCGATCGTGACTGACCAGCAACAACGTGCCCTCGAAGGAGTGCAGTAATTCTTCTAGTAGATCGAGCGTCTCGGCATCTAAGTCGTTGGTTGGCTCATCCATCACCAAAACGTTGGCGGACTTGCTGAACAGTTTGGCCAAGAGCACGCGATTGCGCTCACCACCGGATAAGGCTCGAATGGGGGTTCGGGCGCGCTCGCCAGTAAACAAAAAGTCATTGAGATAACTAATCGCGTGGCGCGGCTTACCGTTGATTTCAATAAATTCGCGACCACCGGCAACGTTGTCCATGGCATTTTTTTCGAGATCTAACTGATCGCGCAACTGGTCAAAATAAGCGACTTCAACTTTTGTTCCCAATTTCACAGTGCCGGACTGAGGCGCCAACTCCCCCAGAATAATTTTTAACAAGGTGCTTTTACCGATTCCGTTCGGGCCAATTAAACCAATTTTGTCGCCACGGATAACCCGCGTGCTAAAGTCTCGAATAATCGGCCAGCCATCGTAGGCAAAACTCACGTTATCCAGCTCGGCGACAATTTTTCCCGATGCCGATTCTTGCTGCATATTGAAGCTTGACGTCTTCAGCCGATCTCGGCGCTCAGAGCGCTCAACCCGCATCGCTTTAAGCGCCCTTACGCGACCCTCGTTACGGGTGCGTCGCGCTTTAATGCCTTGTCGAATCCAGACCTCTTCACGCGCTAAGCGCTTATCAAATTCGGCATTGTGCTTTTCTTCTTCGGCCAGCTGGCGCTCGCGAAAGGCTAGGAAATCCTGATACTTGCCATCCCATACATTCAAACTGCCGCGATCGAGCTCGCCAATGCGGTTGGCGACATTTTGCAAGAACGCGCGATCGTGGGTGACAAAAACGACGGCACCGTTAAAATTGGCCAATTCTTTTTCCAGCCATTCAATGGCTTGCACATCCAGATGGTTGGTGGGCTCATCCAGTAAAAGAATATCGGGGCCGATCACCAGCGCACGCGCCAGTGCCGCCCGCCGGCGCCAACCACCGGACAAATCCTGCATTTGTGCATCGGCGTCAAGCTCTAAACGCGTTAAAACCTGCTCGATGCGATTATTAATCGCCCAGCCGTCATGGGCCTCGATAACCCCTTGAAGACGAGCCATTTCTTCGAGCATATCGTCGGTCATGGGTTCGGTGGCGCTATTGTGGATGAGCGCATGATAACGCGTTAAGCTCGCCGCCAGCTCGGGCAAGCCCTGAGCGACGAAATCATAAACGGATGTGCTATCGGCCTCTGGCAGATCCTGCATTAAGCCCGCCATGCGCATGCCATCGGCATGCCAAGCGCTGCCGCTATCGGGCTGAATGGTGCCGTCAATCGTTTTTAGAAGCGTCGACTTACCCACGCCATTGCGCCCGACCAAACACAAGCGATCACCGTTATTGAGCAACAGCCCCAAGCCATCAAATATGACCTGCTCACCGTAAGAAAGACAGAGGTTGTCGAGTTTTAATAAGCTCATAATTTTATCTCATAGAAATGCCGGCGCAGTTTGCCGCATGAAGCGCATAAAAATCCACGTCTTATGCGAATAAAAAAGTGGCAAGACGGTCGTACATGTTCAACAATGAATAGATAGTCACCGACCGCGTAAAAAAGAGGACACAGCCGTGCGCAAACAGTGCCCAACAATCAAAAAATGTGCGAAATCAACCAAACGGCTGTCTGTTTGGCGCCCTCTTAGCACGGCCTTTGGTTTCGTGGCGACGACCTTGGCCGCGCTGGCAAGCCCACTCGCTTCGGCGCAGCCGTTGCCACTGGATTTTTCGTTCGCCCCCAGCAACGGAATCGATTCAACCCCTATTGATTCCGGCTTTAGTGGTATCGCCCTGCATACCCCGCTAAGCGGTGCCACGCAAGTGACCCCCGAGCAGCGCGAGCGCGAACGCTTTGCCTACCACGCCGCTAAAGCGGCCCTAAAAAAGCGTCAGTTTGTCACTGCCGAGGCGCATCTCAAAACCTTAAAGCACTACCCCCTTAAACCCTACATTGAATACGAACTGCTCGCAGCAAAAGCCGCGCAACTGCCCTTCGACGAGATAGACGCGTTCTTAGCGGCTTACCCTGACTCCCTATTGGCTGACAAGCTTACCGGCTCTACCCTGTACTTTCTGGCCCAAAAGGAGCAATGGCAAGCCTTCAACCGCTACTACACGCCTGGCTTTAGCTCAGCGCATATGCGCTGCCGCAGTTTGCTGGCTCGCTTTCACACCGGCGACCAAGCCGCGCTCGACGAAGGCATCGAACTTTGGGATGTTGGTTATTCGCAACCTAATGCCTGCGACCCGCTATTTGCACTGCTCGACGAGCATCGAAAACTTACCCCCGATGTTCGCTGGAGCCGGTTTGATAAAGCCATTAGGAACAACAAAAACGCCTTAGCAGGCTATATTGCCAGGCACATGGACAAGCCTCAGCGGAGCTTTGCCGAGCTTTACCTCAAAGTTGTCGGCAACCCCACATTGGTGACAAAACGCAGCTTGTTTACACCCATTGGAAATGAAACCGAAGACATTATTGCCTATGGCATTAGTAAACTTGCGCGCACCGACCCACCCCTTGCTTGGCGGCATTGGGAGCAATATGAGGCGCAACACCTGTTTGATGCCGAACTGGCAACCGCAACCAAGCGCCAAGTCGTCAAATACCTCACTCGACGAGGGCATCTAAGCGAAGCCGAACGTTTACTAAGCTACTCACACTCACTTCGGGAAACCTCGCTGGTCGAAAGTTTGATTCGTGAAAACTTAGAGCAGCTCAATTGGGCCGCCGTGGCCGCCAATATTCCACTGCTTGATGACCAAGAGCGACAAAGCGATCGCTGGCGCTACTGGTACGCGCGCGCCAACGAAGCGCTGGGTAATCAAGCGGTTGATAGCGATGCCATTTATGCCGAACTCGCCTCTAAGCGCAGCTGGTATGGGTTTCTCGCCGCCGATCACATTCACGTCCAGTACCATCTCGAAGACGCCTCGGTCCCCGCCGATGCCTACTTAAAAGGCAATTTAGGCAACATGCCAGCCATGCAGCGCGCCAAAGAACTCTGGATTATTGGTGAACAACACCAAGCTCGCGTCGAATGGTATTACGCCCTTAAACAACTCGATGCCGCCGAGCTAATCGCCGCAGGCGAGCTGGCAAAAGACTGGGGCTGGTACAACTCGGGCATCGTCGCCATGATTACCGGCAACCTCTGGAATCACCTAACGCTGCGCTTTCCGCTAGCTTATACCGATGTCGTAAATCAAGCAGCGGCCAATTCGCAGCTAGATCAGGCGTTAATCTACGCCATCGCACGGCAAGAAAGCGCCTTTGCCTCCGACGCTGTATCCCATGCTGGCGCACGCGGTTTAATGCAGCTAATGCCCGCCACCGCCAAAGAACAGGCACGCCAATCAGGCCTGAAAAACCATCGTACACAGGATTTATTCTCTCCGGAGCACAACATCAACCTAGGCAGCGCCTACCTCGGCAAATTGTTAACTAAATTTAGCGGTAATCGAATACTCGCGACCGCGGCTTATAACGCAGGCGAGTATCGCGTAAAACGCTGGCTGCAAACACCGCAGCTAGACACCCCCTCCGACGTTTGGGTAGAAACCATCCCATTCCGGGAAACTCGCCATTACGTCCAGAACGTGATGACCTACTCTGTGATTTACAATTATCGACTTGAAATGAGTAGCTCAACACTGGAACGAGCGGCGCCCGATATTAAAGGCAGGCTGCTGCGCACCAACGAGGCAAAAATAACCCTTTAAGCTATGCTGAATTAAACGGTTGTAAACTTTACCCCCCAGAGAATTGACAACTTCAGTTAAGGACTCGAGGCGCCTCTCTATGCAAAAACATGTACCGACGCATAACGACAGCGCGCCACCAGCCAACATCACCCTCGATGACTGGTCGCATGTTCGCGAGACAGTTAACATGCTATATTTAGCCGTTTGTCAAATCGAAGCCACCATGTCCGATAGCAATGCCTCCGTAGACACATTAACCCAATCATTTACCACCTTGGCGTCACACAACAATGAAGTCAGCCAAAAAATTCAGCAAGTTGCGGGTCCTGACGAGTTAAATGCGTTTAAAAATGATATTGTAGAGACCGCAACACAAATGAACGCCAATATAAGCTCGTCCATACAGGCGTTTCAATTTTACGATCGAGTTTGCCAACGTTTAGACCATGTCGCGCGCAGCTTAGAAAAAGTCTCTCGGGTAATGAATGATGAGCAGTCATTGCACGAGCCAAAAGCCTGGCGCCGAATCCAAGACGACATAAAAAACAGCTACACCATGGAAGCCGAGCGCGTTATGTTTGAGCACATTATGGATGGTGGCAGCATTGAGGATGCGCTGAAAATTTATCAGCGGTGTTTTAACCATTCAACATCACACCCCCAAGACGACGTGGATGATGTTGAACTATTTTAGTTGTTAACCTTTAATGACCAACCCTTTATTTGCTCGGCAGGCCATATTTAATAAACACTTACAGGTGTGCGCTTACGAGCTGCTGTTTCGCGGCGACCCCGCAGCAATGTCTCCCGAGTTTGACGGCGATAAAGCAAGTTCGCACGTTCTACTCTACGCATTCGGCGAGCGGCGAATAGAAGACATTACTGGCAACAAAGACGCCTACATTAATTTTACCCGCAACTTACTCGTTTGCCCGCCACCATTACCCGCCAGCCAGCTTGTTATCGAAGTACTTGAGGATGTTCAGCCCGACCCTACGCTACTTAAATCGCTACGCGAACTAAAAAGACAAGGCTACCGCATCGCTTTGGATGATTTTTTGCTGACCGAACACAGCAAACAATTACTGCCGTTTGCAGATATTATTAAAATCGATGTGCTCAGCCTTAACGAGCAAGATATTCGCCAGCATATGGCGGAACTTAAGCATCTCAACGTTAAGTTTATCGCCGAAAAAATAGAAACCCATCAAGTATTCAAATTGTGCTGCGAACTCGGCTTCGATTACTTTCAGGGCTATTTTTTAGCTAAGCCGCAAGAAATCGCGGGCAAAAAGGCAACTCAAGGCAGCCAGTCAATTATTCAGCTGCTGGCAAAAATCACCGCCAACGACTCAGACTTTAAAGGTGTGGCACAGGTATTATCGTCAGATCCAGCGTTAAGTTTTCGCTTACTAAAAATGGTGAATTCACCCGCCTTTGGAAGCGCCAGAAAAATCGATTCGCTAAGCCAAGCCATCGCAATGGCAGGCTTAGACAGAATAAAAAACTGGTCGATTTTTCTTTTGCTATCAAGCAATAGTCACAAACCTGCAGAGCTGTGCGTTATTAGCAGTACGCGCGCTAAGTTCTGCGAGCTTCTGGCGCAGCAAGTCGAGCAATGCAATGCTAACAAAGCCTTTACCGTTGGATTACTGTCTATGCTTGATGCGCATCTCGACACGCAAATGCCCACTATTCTCGGGCAACTTAGCTTAGCTGAAGATATTTGCGACGCGCTAACAGGCAGCGCAAAAAACACTTATGGATTACTGCTAAATACCTGCAAAGCGCTCGAGAAAAGCGCCTGGTCAGAAATCCCGCTAGATTTACTGGCTGGCATTAATATCTCTGAGGATGCCATTAGCGCGGCTTATGCGGACGCCATTTGCTTTGCCGAAAGCACCGATCATATTTAACGCGCAATTAAGGGTGCTTCTAAAAATAGTAATTTTTTTGTGAGAGCAAGGAAGTACCGCCCGGAGAACCGCAGTTTACGTGGGGTAAATGAGGATTCGAGGACGGAACTGACGCCGCTATCGCGTAAAAAGTGCATTTTTAGAGGTGCCC
>DATBNJ010000254.1:0-8441 GCA_036554385.1 Marinagarivorans sp.
TAAATATTTAGCGGTGACGCTTGGCCAATGACTGCGGACGAAAACGGCACCAGCGTATACCTACACTACAAAACGCCGATAAAAGCGGCGCAATTATCTGTCGGCGCTTGGGGCATGAATAGCGCTGCTCGCAACCGGCAAGACAACCGTTTAAGCAGTAGCCACAGTCACAGTGCGAGCAATTCCATCAACCCAGCGCTTAATTATCGTTTTACCGGTGATATTGCGATGGGAGGCGCCTTTGCAGAGCTTAGCGTGCCTATTCAAAACATAAAATGGACACTTCGTGGCGAGTTTGCACAACAAGTATCAGATGGTACGCTTAGCGATACAACACAAGCGAGCCTTATTGAGTCAACGACTCAGGGCGCCCGATTTGAAAGCACTTTAAGTTTCCAAAAACACCAAATGTTACTCGCAAGCGAGCGCTTAGTATTGGAAAACGTATTTGCTGGCGATGTCGGCACGGCCTTTGTGGACAGCGCGGGTTTAATGAATAACGGTTTTGAGCCAAGCCGCCACAGCGCGGCGTGGAATTACCGATACCTACCGGGTTTATATTTGCGCGGGGAAATAATTCAAGAACGAGTCTACTCCGAAGAAAAAACCCAGCGCTACAGCGTCGGGCTGCGCTGGAACCAGCAATGGTTATTTTAACGGGGCTAGCGTTTAACGACACTTATGCAACGTAAGAGCCCCGGCTCGAGCGTCGCATTAACTTGACTGGCAATAATCTCGATACGGCTTTCGTCGCAGTCATCCAATGCCGTTTCGGTGATGCCATCGGGCGTTTTGTTATAGCTAAAAACGCCGCTATCGGTAATAAAAACGGCCTTTAAACGCTCGACGCGAAGTGGCGTCAACCACGCTACTATTCGCTCGCGATCAAAAATGTTGCTCGGTGCAAACCGCCAGCCCACGCTCTGGTAACCATCCCCCGCGTTCTCACGTTTTATAAAACCCGATAGCAGAATCGCTGGCTCAGTTAATCCGTGAGCTATAGCCGGCTGCCGAGCATGCGCAGGATGTCCATTTTCAGTAGCTTTTTTGGCGGCTACATTGCAGGCTTTTTTTACAGGTTGAGCCACAAAGGCCGATTGGCCTTGCAATAAACCGCAATCGATCTCGCCATGCTGGGTAAAGTAAACCGGCGGCACTTTTCCCGACTGAAAGCGCCCCTGAACATAAGTGTGTAAGCGTTGTTGATCGGCCGCGCCATATAAATCAGCTTTATTGCCAATAATCACATCGGCCATATCAATTTGCTGATTAAAGCTACCGTGCTCGGTATAACGCGGGTCGGAGAGTTTACGGGCATCAATTAAAGTGATGCACTGCTGCACTTTTAAAACATCCACATAATATTCAGCGGCCAATACAGCCAATACCTCTTTGGGATGGCCAAGCCCAGTCGGCTCGATTAATAAACGGTCGGGCCGCGCGCGTTGCAATAGCTGATTTAATGCGATCTGCATGGGCAAGCCTGCGGTACAGCACATACAGCCCCCGGGCACCTCGCGAATAAATACCCCCTGCTGTTGGGAAAATTGCCCCTCATAAATCCCTCCATCTACGCCCACTTCACCAAATTCATTAACCAGCACTGCCCAGCGCTCGTTAGCGGGTTTGTTTTTTAGCAACTTTACTATTGCTGTCGTTTTACCCACACCTAAAAAGCCGGTGATAATATTGGTTGGTACTGCGCGAATAGGAGCGGGAGACATTTTTACCTCAAACGGGCCAAAAAAAGGATTAGGTTAATACAGAAAAAAAAAGCGGAAGCATAGCTTCCGCAAAGACCGAGAGATGCAACGAACGGCGCTAAAACTTAATGATGTTCTCCGGTGATACCCAACCAGCTGATTTTAGCGGGCGCGTAGTCTAGCTCAATATCACCCACCTCCTGTAGTAACTCTAAATCAATAATTAAAACATGTTGCGCCATAGGATCTGCGACATATACGGTGTGGTCATTTTGGGCTAAAGCCATGGAAAACGTCATGCCTTCGGGCATTGCGCTGACATCAGCCTCGGTTATCGCATAACTTGCGCCCTCATAAGCCCAGTGGGTATGGCCATCGTGATTGTGGGGCTCTAGTAAAGTCAATTGACCTAAGCCGTCCAAAATAACGAACTGCTCAGCCTCATAAGAAAAACCTCGCGCCACAACAGAGGCTTGCAGCTCCGGCATATTTTCAATCAACGTCATTTCGCCTTCTTCGGGGTCGATGGCAAACCATTGCTGGGTGCTGCCGCCATGTGCGCTAGCAATGCCAATAAACTGGGCGCTATCGTTATGCCCGTAAATTGAACCAATGCGTAGGTTATCCAAAACGACATCCGAGTTCGGAATTTTTACCGCATCAAATTCGCCGTTGTGATCGTGAATAACCAGAACACCATCAGAGCAGCCAAAAACGATTGTGGTTTCATTCTGTGCTGCGCCATGTAAATCTGGGCAGGGAACATCAAATATCTGCTCTTGCTCGTAAGCGCCGTCATGCCAATGGTAAAGCGCAACCTGGTCCGGCAAGATTGGGTTGGCAGACGTGCTTTGCGCATCGTCTCGGCGCCACGAACTTAATAGGTATTCACCACGTGGTTGTGCAGCGCCGTGCATGGCGACATCAAAACTAACCGATGGCGGCGTTGCATTGCCCGAGGTAATATCGCTGTCGGTAAACACGGTTGTGCTAGCTGGCACCATAGCTGAGGCATCGCCATCAAAAAACACTGCGACTTGCCCGCCGTGCGGTACCACATGAGTTGGGCGATTGCCTGATAATACATACTCCAAAAGCGCTGGAGCTTCCTCGTAGTCATGCAGGTGCTCAACGTGATCTTCTTGCCACAAGCCACCGTCAATAAAATTTAGAGCATTGCCAGCGCGATCTACCAAAATGCCATAGCGGTAACCGCCCGAAGCGTAAACGGCACTCGGCGCAACATCCAGAGCAAAACTATCGAGCAAGCTATTGTCCTCTAGGCTATAAACTGACGCTTCAGGAGTATCGCCATTAAGCACCAATAAGCGCCCATGCGCACTAGCTTCATGCCCATGATCGTGATCGTGATCGTGATCATCTTCAGCTTCAATGACCCCTTTTTCCACCACCGTCGATTTGGCATCACCGCAACCGACCAGTGCCAAACTCGACATCGCACAAACCGACCAGATTAAAGATTTTTTTGCAAACATTTTTCACTCCGTAAAATCACGTTTAAACGTAATATTGAATTTAAAAATAATGAATATACCAACACCTGCACACTGTCGGTGTCGATGAAGCGCCGATGCAGCGCTTCAGAAGGACGTTGTCGGGCAAGGCCTAAAATGTACCCCGCAATCCCAAACTAAAGTTGCGACCAGGTTTTGGGGCAATATCTTTTAAAAATGACGAATGCACCCGCGCCTCGGTATCGGAAATATTCTCGACTTTGGCAAATAGCGCCATATCACCCGGCCCTATCGGCAAGTCCCATGTAACCACAGCATCAAGCCAGTCGTAGCCGCCTGTTGAAGTTTCCAATGCGGCCGTGTTTTTTTGCTCGTCGTAGCGGGACCAACTTAGGTTGGCCGATAGGGAATTCCATGCATAGTCAAAACGGGCACCATAACGAAGTGGCGGCGTTCGAGGTAAATATTCGTTACTGTCTTTTAGCTCCGCTTTCACGTAATCACCAAACAGCGTGGTTTTAAATTTCGGGGTTATTTGCCAAATCCCTTGCGCTTCAAAGCCATAAAACGCGGCATCTGCGCTGGTGAAAACATAAACGGGCAATTCGTCTTCATGCTCACCTTCTCCACCGTGATCGTGATCGCCGTGATCGTGCGAGTGGCCGCTTTCGGCATATAAGCCGGTTGCGGCTTGATAATAAAAATTATCGACTCGATTAAAAAATGCGTTTAGCAAAAGGCCAAAATCCCCTTCGTGTTTTCGAAAGGTAAGGTCAATATTGTTAGAGGTTTCGAGCTCAAAGGGTTTATCGCTTATCGAAAAATGCGCGTCGCCATGGTCGTTGTGCAACGCGAATAACGCGCCGATTTCATAGCTGCCACTGCCGATATGCGGGCCGAATGAAAGTAACTCGGACGCAGAAGGTGCTCTCTCTGCGTGAGTGTAGGAAAACGCTACGTTATAGCCGGGCGTAAAATCCCAAACTGCGCCCGCCGAAATGCTCACAGGGGTAAACTCTTGGTCCGAGGCAAATACGCGAGTACCTTCGCTGTGCTCCTCAGTGCCATGATCGTGCTCGTCATGGGCGTCGCTATCACCATGGCCGTGGACGTCTAGTGCAGGCAAAAGCACGTTGTCTGCACTAATGGTCACGCGTTCAACACGCGCGCCCAACTGCAACAACACATCGCCAAAATGCCGCTCTTCCACTACCGCCAGCGCAAGGGTCTGCGTTTGCGAAGGTGGCGTAAAGGCCTCGGCACCAACAGCCTCAACATCGCTATGCTTGTAATGCAGCACTATGCCGCCTTTCCAGTCGTGTAAAGGCTTGTGTAGCACGTCCAATTTGACTTCCGAGGTGGTATTCGAAAATACCGTACCGATATTGCCACCTTCAATTTCCGAGTGACTGTAATCGGTATAACCCACGCGTGTATTAACGGCGCTTAACCAAGCATGGTCGAGCTTTAACTCGCTGATCATTTGCAGGCGGTCTTGTTCTAAATCGGCATACACGCTTTGTTCGCCGTGGCTGTGCCCTGGAATCCCGTATTCGCGATTTAATTGCCCCCACGAAACGCCAACATAGCCGTTATCCAGCAGGTAACTGCTGCCCAGCGTAAAGCCATGCGATTTTTCGCCGCTGTTTTCGACCTGATAGTCGCCTCCGTGCTCGTCATTATGATCGTGGTCTTGCTCTAGTTCCGGCGCTACCGGCACTTTATAGTCATCGGATTCACGCCAAAAAACATCCGCGTGAAAAGCCAAATTATTGCGGCCCGTATTCACATTGATAGAGCCAAGGTTTTGGTTATTAACCGTTTCTCGCGACAACAACCATTCACCACGGGTGTCTGAATCTTGTGGCACGCGTTTATCGACCACATTCACCACACCACCAATGGCGCCACTGCCGTAAAATAAGGTTGCAGGGCCGCGCAATACCTCGATTTGCTCGGCAGTGGATACTTCCGATGCCACCGCGTGGTCTGGCCCTACCCGCGAGACATCGCTTACATCTAAGCTATTTTGAGTAATTTTCACACGGGGACCACTGAGCCCACGAATTATCGGCGTGCTGGCGACATTACCGTGAAAACTACTGTGCACGCCCACTTCGTTTTCGAGCGAGTCCCCTAAAGTTGCCGCCTGGCGGTTGCGCAGCTCTTTGCCACTTAATACCGAAATGGGTTGTGCCGATTCAATAACAGAGGCGTGTAAAGGAATACCAATCACATCAATTTGTTCGATCACCGTACTCGGTAACCTAATAGTGAGTTGCTGTGCGGTGTTTTCATCGATGTGCACAATGCGATGGCTAAAACCCGGCGCCGTGACGTGTAATTCGTAAGCGCCATCGGGCAATGTAAAGCGCCCGTTTTCATCCGTTGTGGCGCTTTGTTTGCTCGTAGCTTTAATGCCGGCACCTTGGACCATTGCACCGGCAATGGGCTCACCGGCTTTATTAACCACCGTGCCTTCAAGGGCATCGGCATTAACGCTTGCCAGTGCAATCGCAGCGGCTAAGACTTTGTACTTCATGGGTAACTCCAAATAAAACCTAGGCAAAATCTAATGTAAGCACTAAACGGGGCTCGTCGGGTGAAGCCTGGGGCGAGCGATGGACCAGCCCTCTGCCCTCATTACCTTCCCAGCCCTCGCCTTTTAACAGGGCCACCTGCCCGCGTTGCAAATTATTTACGGGGGCGTGATCTGGCACTTCAACACGACCACCCTCGCTGCGCATCACACAGTCGTTATCAAGCCACTGCGAACCCGCCCCCACATAGGTGGTAACTAAGCGCGCAGGCACTTTGTCGGTGTGAAAGCGTGGGCACATCGCTTTTTGCAATACCGCTAAACGTACCCCTACTGCCTCTAAATCAAATAAGCACGAAAACATGTCCGTTAATAGGAAAATATCATCAACAAATGCCCGCCGTTGCAAATGCGGCGGTAATACCTTTTCTAATTCGGTGACGATCGCCGCTGGCGAAAGTATTAAACGGGTTTGGAAATACGGCGACTGCGCAATCAAAAAATTTGCATAGCAACGAATGGCGTTATTGAGTTCCCGCTGCCAAATGGCAATGGTGACATCAGGCTGGTAGATATCAGCCAGTGTACTTGGGTGAAAATCTTCGGTTGTAGTTTGATGTTGAAGCATAATAAATCCCTAAACGCGTAAACGTATCGAGGGTGAACGAGTTCTACCGCTTATGCGGTTTCTTGCGTGGCACTTGAGGCCGAATCGACTTGCTCGGCGCGCTCATCCGTCGCCTCCTCCCAGATGGGAAAAGGGTCTGGTAATGTTCGCCACAGGCTTTCACCGGCGGCGACTTGCTCGTCCGTTAACAAACATTCATCTAGCGCATCGCAAATCGCCTGTTTATCCAAGCCCTGACCAATAAAAACTAACTCTTGACGCATATCGCCGAAAGGCTCGCACCAGCTGGCCTTAATAGACTTTAAATACTCGGGGTCGTCAGGCCAGTGCGCTTTCGGCACGGCTTTCCAAAATAACCCGCCAAAACCGTGCCGAGCAATGCCGCCGGCTTGATTCCATTGCCCCGCGAACTCGGGCCGTGTGGCCAGCCAAAAATACCCTTTCGAGCGAATTAACTTGCCGGCAATCTGTTGGCCATGTAAAAAGTCGAAAAACCGTTGTGGCACAAAGGGCTTTCTCGCCTGATAAACAAAGCTTTGAATACCATACTCCTCGGTTTCAGGAATATGCTCGCCGCGCATTTCTTTCAGCCAGCCGGGCGCTTGTTGCGCTTTATCAAAACTGAATTTCCCCGTACCCAGCACATCGCCAATGGCCACTTCGCCATTGCTAATAACCTGCACCGTTGCATCTGGGTTAAGCGTTTTAAGTACTGCTCGGGTTTTTCGTAAATGCCGCTCGCTCACCAAGTCCGATTTACTCACTAGAATTACATCGGCAAATTCAATTTGTTCAACTAATAAATCGGCTACCGTGCGCTCGTCGTCTTCACCTAAACTTTCACCGCTATCTTGCAGTGCATTTGCTTCATTAAAATCATTTAAAAAATTTGCTGCATCAACCACAGTGACCATCGTGTCCAGCTCGGCCACATCCGACAAGCTAACACCTGATTCATCGGCAAATGTAAAGGTTTCTGCCACCGGCAAAGGCTCGGAAATTCCAGTCGACTCAATAACCAAGTAATCAAAGCGCCCCTCCCGCGCTAGCTTGCCAACTTCCACCAGCAAATCCTCTCGCAATGTGCAACAAATGCAGCCATTGCTCATTTCGACTAATTTTTCCTCGCTGCGATTTAGCGTCACATCGCTTTGCACTCGGGCCGCGTCGATATTGACTTCGCTCATATCGTTAACAATCACCGCTACGCGGCGTTGTTCGCGGTTGTTAAGGATGTGATTGAGTACCGTAGTCTTACCGGCACCTAAAAAACCAGACAATACCGTAACCGGCAATTTGGCAAAGGGGGATTCGAGGGGAGCTGTTAAGGTATTCATAACCGTCTCATGGTAAAGCGTGACAACGCAGATATGATATACCGTATCATAACTAATTAAAAGCACTATGTGCTCTAAAACGCTGGGGCGATTGACAGCCAATACGCCAACCACGCCCTTTGCGTCTCATCACCTATTAGAACTACCACCCAAGCCGCGTATTCAGCACAGCGCTTAGAAGCGACTCATGCCGGCGGCCGCAGCTAAATCCAACGCGGCTCGCATGATAGTGTGCAGAAGGATCTTGTTGCCCTGCCAAATAATAAAGATTATCATTTGCAGAAACATCAACCAAAGCGTCGTGATTTACATGCCAAATACCAACGCCAAACTTATTTGCAGGGAAGTTACACCATGATGCAAAATTCGGCGCTTATGCAAACTTATCTGGACGGCAAGATTGATCTATTACCGTTTCTTAGCTGGCGCACAGGTTCGACCAGCTTAGCGGCTTGTGCACGACCTGTATTTGAAATTGCGCGGATTGGGCGATCAAACGCCTATCGAGAACCGTCGAGGTAACTATTTAGCGTGGCCGCCAAGCTTGTGTGACAAAGTAGAGATAGTTGAATCGGTAAATAGTTAAAATATGAACACAAAAAAACTGGAGACAAAAATGAAATTGATTACAACCGTGGCATTGGCCCTATTCGCATTTAACACGCATGTTGCTGCCAGTGATCGCCCGGATCACTATAAAGGTAAGCCCTCGCCGACTCTTGAAAATGCGTTATCCAACTTAACTGAATACAATCGCAA
>DATBNJ010000275.1:0-4261 GCA_036554385.1 Marinagarivorans sp.
CTCACTCACGGAATCGGAGTCCGGTGTCAGCGCCGAAGAGGTTCACCTAGCCCTACAAGAGGCCGGTGCCGATGCATTTGTAGCAATTGGCAGCGCCAAAGAGCCCTATCTGGCGCCCATTATTCGCACTAAGAAGTGCTCCATCAAACCCCGCGGGCTCAACCAACAGGGCTACGTCACCGCGGTGCGCCGCAACGACATCAACTTTGGCATTGGGCCAGCGGGTACCGGCAAAACCTACTTGGCCGTGGCCTGTGCAGTCGAAGCACTGCTGCGCGACGAGTGCGAGCGCATTTTGTTAGTCCGCCCGGCCGTTGAAGCCGGTGAAAAACTCGGTTTTTTGCCGGGTGATCTCAGCCAAAAAGTCGACCCTTACTTGAGGCCGCTCTACGACGCGCTTTATGAAATGCTGGGCTTTGAGGCGGTCGGCAAGCTGATTGAAAAACAAATTATAGAAATCGCCCCGCTAGCCTATATGCGGGGGCGCACGCTCAATAATTCGTTTGTCATTCTCGACGAAAGCCAAAATACCACCCGCGAACAAATGAAAATGTTTTTAACGCGTATTGGCTTTGGTTCAACCGCCGTTATTACCGGCGACCCCAGCCAAATAGACTTGCCGCGCGGCAGTGCCTCGGGTTTGCAGCACGCCGTCGGTGTTTTAAAGGATGTCGAAGGCATCAGCTTTACACGCTTTACCGCCAAAGACGTGGTGCGCCACCCGCTCGTGCAGCGCATCGTTGAAGCCTACGATGCCAGCGAAGCCGAGCGGGACGCTATCGACAAGC
Organism: Marinagarivorans sp.; assembly: GCA_036554385.1. GTDB lineage: Bacteria > Pseudomonadota > Gammaproteobacteria > Pseudomonadales > Cellvibrionaceae > Marinagarivorans. The sequence continues at coordinate 789 of DATBNJ010000275.1, forward strand.
GTCGTCGCGCCCAAGACGAGAAGCTACGCGCTCATGCTATTGCCAATGCGGGTATTGTTGACACAGGTCCGTTAAATGACGACTGAGCCGAACGGCCCTTATATCGATGTGCAAGTGGTTTGTTCAGCGCGAGATATACCAACACAAGGTCAACTGGCAAACTGGGTCGCAGCAGCCCTGCCCGCTGACCAGCGTCACAGCGAGCTAACCGTGCGCATTGTAGAACCGAGCGAAAGCCAGCAACTTAACGCCGACTACCGAGGCAAAGACCGAGCCACCAATGTTTTATCGTTTCCGAGCGATTTGCCCGATTATATCGACGAACCCTTGTTAGGCGACTTAGTCATTTGCGCATCGGTGGTTCAGCATGAGGCGACGGAACAACAAAAGCCACTCGAGGCGCATTGGGCGCATATGGTGGTTCACGGCACCTTGCATTTGCTGGGTTACGACCATATTAACGACGACGACGCGCACGAGATGGAAAGCTTAGAAGCCCACATATTGAACGGTTTGGGGTATCCTAACCCCTACGACGACCCCGAGGGTTAGCCACCACGTGCCCACCTGTTAATTTGCCAACAAGAAAAAACACCATGTCAGAAGAACCACCGAGTAGCCAGCCGGCAATCAAGGAGCGAACGCAAGAGCGCTCATGGATCGAAAAGCTACTAAACAGCTTCTCCAATAGCGAACCACAGTCGCGAGAAGAACTGTTAGCGATTATCAAAGATGCAGCGAGCAACAAACTGCTCGACGACGAGGCGCTGGAGATCATCGAAGGCGCCTTGAGCGTAAGCAACCTGCAAGTTCGCGAGATTATGATCCCTCGCTCGCAAATGGTCGTCATCAAGCACGACGAAACGCCGCAAGAGTTTCTGCCAAAAATCATCGAGTCCTGCCACTCTCGCTTTCCCGTGATCGGCGAAAGCATTGACGATATTCGCGGCATATTATTGGCCAAAGACTTATTACCGCTTTTGCTCAACCGGGATCAGCCCTTTGAGCTAGAGTCGATGCTGCGAGCTGCGAATATTATCCCCGAAAGCAAACGGCTAAATGTACTGCTTAAAGAGTTTCGCGAAAAGCGTTATCACATGGCCATTATTATTGATGAGTACGGCGGCATTTCCGGGCTTGTTACCATCGAGGATATTCTCGAAGAAATCGTTGGCGAAATCGAAGACGAAACCGATGATGACGAAGACGATTTTATCCGGCGTGTTTCCGAAGAAGACTTCATCATTAAAGCACTAACACCAATAGAAGACTTCAACGAGTACTTCGGTAGCGACTTTGACGATGCGGACTTTGACACCATCGGCGGCATCGTAACCCAGGCCTTCGGGCACATGCCCTCACGCAATGAAGTCGTCGAAATGAAAGCGTTTCGCTTTAGAATTCTCTATGCCGACAATCGTCAAATACACCTTATTCGCCTGACTAAGATATAAGCGGCAGACAATGATGGAATTGCTTTGCACCCGATGGCGGCCTTGGGTATGCCTCGCGGCTGCCGCTCTTGGGGGCGCACTGGTTCCGCTATCAATGGCCCCTTATGGGCTATGGCCTGTAGGGATCCTCGGCATCGCCTTAATCGCCAGTAGCCTCAAAGGTGCGACGGCTTGGCAGGCGCTGGGGCGCAGCTTTGCCGCCGGCATCTGCCTGTTTGGCGTAGGCGTATCTTGGGTGCACGTGGCCATATCCCAGTTTGGCAACAGCTCACAGGGCATAGCCATCACCCTCACGGCACTGTTTGTGTTAGGGCTTGCGCTGGTCTTTGCCGCACCTTTTTACCTGTATGGTCGCTGGCTGAGTCGTTCACTACTCGGCCAGACACTCGGTTTTGCCGCTCTATGGGTGATTGGCGAGTGGCTTAGAAGCTGGCTATTTACCGGATTCCCCTGGCTTTACCTAGGCTATGGCCATATCAATACGCCACTGAACGGCTTTGCACCCGTGCTGGGAATATTTGGCGTTTCGTTAGCCGTATGCCTGAGTGCCGCCGCCCTGCTATGGCTGCGCGAGCTTTGCCGCGGCGCGATTGTTTGGCGCCACTGCGCTGTAGCTTGCACCGGCGTCGCCGGCATATGGTTAGCCGGCTTTGGCCTGCAGCACATTAACTGGACGCAAGAAAAACCGCACGCCATTCAGGTCGGCCTTATGCAGCCGAATATTCCCCAAGAACAAAAATGGGACCCAACCTACTACAGCACAACCCTAGACACCTTTAGTGAATTAAGTGAGCCACTGTGGGATTTAGACTGGGTAATTTGGCCGGAAGCTGCCGTGCCCTACCCCTACCACCAAGCTGCACCGCTACTTAATCAAATTGATGAATTCGCCAAAGCGCGCGGGACTGTCTTTATAACCGGCATCATCTATGACGACTACAGCGCCTACAAATACTATAACGCGATTGTTGCTCGGGGCGTCGGAGGGGGTGAATACTTTAAACAACGTTTGGTGCCCTTTGGCGAATACGTCCCGTTCGAAGAGCAGCTCCGAGGGCTTATTGCTTTTTTTAATTTGCCGACCTCGATCATTCACAAAGGCCCTTTCAACACTGCCGGTCTGAATGCTAACGGAGTAATGGTTGCAGCGGCGATTTGCTACGAAATTGTTTACCCGGACCTTATCGCTGAGCTCGCGGCAGATAAAGATGTCATCCTAACCATCAGCAACGATGCTTGGTTTGGCGACTCCATCGGCCCGCTGCAACACTTTGAGATGGCCCGCATGCGCGCCATCGAGACCGGTCGCTACGTGATTCGCGCGACCAATAATGGTATCAGTGGTTTTATCGACCCCAAAGGGCGCGTGGTCACTCGTGGCGGGCGCTTTACCCGCGAAGCCATTAGCGGCGAGGTTTTTCGCATGGCCGGAGCCACGCCGTTTTTGGTTTGGCGCTCTTGGCCGGTGGTATTGATGGCGTTGTTTATCGTTATTTGTTGCACGATAAATCAGCGCTTTAGCGCTCGCTAAAACCGCTGCTCGGCGACTTTTCGGCTCGACTCGCCATCCGCAGGGTCTTGGCTATACTCAGAGGGTATCGCCAGGAGGGTTCCGCGTGAGCATCTTAAGCAGCATATCGGTCCGCTGGAAAATTTATTTCATTGCCATTGTGAGCATTATTGGCTTTGGGGGATACCTTGCGTTCAACGTATGGGTGAATACCGAAAACGCGGCATTGTTAAAAAACGTCCGCGACACCTATTTCCCGATCTTAGAAAAAACGACATCCAATGGGGTTCGGCTAGAACGCATGTCCGAGCTGTTTAATACCGCTGTACTCACCGGCGAGCTCGACTATTTGCACACCGCCGAAAAAACCGCCAACACCATGCGCGCTGATTTCGCCGCTATTCTCACCCTAGAACCACAACGAAAAAGTGATATAACAGCCATCCAAGAGGTGTTTGAAGTTTACTTTAATTCGGCGAAGTCCATCGCCGAAGAAATGACAACGGGCA
>DATBNJ010000302.1:0-19379 GCA_036554385.1 Marinagarivorans sp.
GAATTAATACTAAGCAAGTGAGTGCCAAAGGGCGCTTTTTAAGGAGCCTCCATGAAGCTGCATGATTATATTGGCAATTTAGTATCCAGTATTCAGCACGCCAGAGTTAACGCCGATTTACAAGCAGTTCGCGTTGCCGAAACCTATGCCAAACACGAGCTGCTAGAGCACTTTCCCGTGCCGAGAATGCGGCTGAAAGATGTTGAAATGACAATCCCCGTGGCCATCGATGTCGGTCAAGTTGCAAAGAGCACCAATCTAGAGCCAGTGGATAATCGCGAATTTAATGCCGCAACCTACAAAGAGGTGCTGGCAAGTCTCGGGCGGAAGAGCCTGCCGAAGGCCGAGTCGAGACAGGTGCGACAAGTGATCAGCGAGCAAAGTGCGCTGCTTGAGCGGGAATTATTAATTGGCGGTGAAACGCAAGCCTTAAAAAACTTTTCGCAAACGGTTGCTAAAGCCGTGGTCGAGAACCAGCTTTCGGACGAGGATGAGCGCGAAAGTAAAAAATTGACTGCCACCATAGCCGATAGGCTCAATAGTAACTTAGCGTCGGCGTTAAAGCCCGTTAATACCGAATCGACTTTGGATCAGCTGGAGGTAACGATCGAAGCGGATATCTTGCGGGAAAAGCCGCCCGAAAGTTTATTATCAATTAAATTGGTAATTCAAGAAGAGGGCGTAGAATGGCACCGAATGGAGGCAAAGGACGGAAAAATTTCTCGAAAATTGATTCCGGAGTAATGCCTTATGAGTAAATCCTTGGTTGCTAAAGAAATAGCTTACAGTAAACTTTTACAGAGGGTCCCGAATATTGTCGATGGCTTGGGTAATAAGCACCCACGTGCACCAGAGCAATTTATTGAATGGCTCAAAGACGCAGAAACCTGTCTGCAAGAGTATAACGCGCCGCAGGCATCGGAGCTGGCTGCCGTGCGCAGCCAGCTTTACGCATACCACTATCAAAAGAGCACCCGCAAGGAACAGCAAAAAGCCTGTTGCGAAAGTTTGCCAAAAGCACAATCCGTTGTATTAGCGTTATATGAAGAGGTAAACCAGCCTCTGAAGGAAGCAAGAAAATTATTAGCTCCCTTGTTAGCCGCTGTTTCTCAAAGTGGTGCCATCAAGTATGCCGCCGGAGATGACTTTCAAAGTTTTGTGGAGCGCTTATCGCAGCTGCTAAATCACCATGAGCAATTAAAAACAAGTATGGTGCATGTCAATGCGCTAGTGCCGCCGCATGACAGCTTGTGGTTACTGGCGGATATGGTCGATCTTGAAGTTTGGTCTTGTGCGGCGTAATCGATTGTAGGGCTCGATCAATCGTCGCAAAGCCAAGCTGCGATGGTTTGACAAAGCCAGCCAGTTGCATCCATCGGCAAGTCGTGCCCCGCACTGGGGTGAAATGCAATAGTCCATTGATATCGCTGTGCGATATTCTGACTGCATTTTACCGAAACCAATCGATCACTCCAGCTGGCAATGACTAAGCCCCGCACTGGGCAGTCTCTCGGGGCTTTAAAATTATTCGCACACATCAGCATAGTGATGAGATTTCGACGTTTTACCGGCCGGCTTTTTTGTATTTTAAGCCAGTGGCTCAGATGGCTTTTAAACAGGGCATTATCGCCTTCGTTGCTCACCAAACGCAGCATCAAGTGCTCGCGAAAACGCATAGGTAAAATGAGCGCAAGCAGGGAGATTGCCGGCGCCCAGCCACGTAAACGCCAATAGAGTGGGTGATCACTTAAGCTACTATTGATAATTACGACCCGTTCAATCTCTTTCGGGTAGTTGTGGGCCCAATCGAGCGCGACCATGCCGCCCATCGACAGGCCGATCACAAAGAATTGGGTAGCCGCAGATTTTTTTACGCGATAGCTTTCACGCCGAGCGTGGTCCGTCATGGCCGCGATACTACGGCAGGCCGTTTGCTCAAACCAAACTCCGCAGCTCGGGAAATCAATGGCGGTTATTGTGGCATCGCTATGGGTGCGCGCTAGAAGAGTTTGCAGTTTAGTGGGAAAGTCGGCCCAGTGTGCCGCCTCGCGCCCTAACCCCCGTAGTAAAATAATATGCATTGCGTCATCCTAACAATTCCAAATATTTTTGGCCGCTTGAGTTAATAATATTTTTTGCTTATCGTCCGGCAGCCAATGCGCGTAGTTTTGGCTTGCCGCCAGTAAAAAATTCAGCAATTGAATATGCCGACGCATCACCCGCGAATGCCGATGCCTCACTTGTGGGTTAAAAAGCCCGGCGAAGTTAAATAGTTGTCGCGGGCGTTTTTTTACCCAAGCCCAAGAACCCATTTCCAGAGTGAGCGGAATAAAATTGCAGCTGGTTGTATGTTTAGCTTGCAAATAAAAATAATCCCACACGTCACCATGCGATAAGTAATGTTGCGACTGAGGCTCAAAAATATAATTGTGGTAGGGAAAGCTACGTTCCCATAACAGCTTAAGTGCCATATAGCTACTGATATTGCCGATGGCTTTGCGCCGATAAGCGTACGGAAACCACAGGCGATCGCGGGTGCCAAAACCCGAATGTAAATCGAGCACTATGGCGAGCGGGTGTGAGGTGATCTGCCGCTGAATAACTCGCTCTAATACCAAGTTTTCGATTTCCATCGATGTGCCTTTTTTACCGCGATACCAAGGTATTATTGGGCTGATGCGGTGACCGCCGCCCAGCAGGGGCGTTTTATCTTCGGCGTCTATCGGTGCGTTGCGGTTTAGGTCGATATGATTGCCATTACTGCGGGTATTGTTGTACATGCCCACGGGATTGAGAATAGGCATTAATACCAATTGAATATTGTCCAAGCTAACGCGTAGGTTTTTGTCCCAGCGCAAACGCTCAAGCAGCGATTGCAGCCAAGCTATTAATACTTGAGTGCCGATTCGCTCAATACCGTGCATGCCGGCTGTAAATAGCATGGTCGGCACTTGTGCTTGGGTATTACCTAATGTAATCGTGTAAATAGGCAGGGCTTGGTCCTGCCACGTAAAGGTGTGCTCGATATTCAGGGTTAATAAATCGCCAAATTGCCGCAGCAGGCGTTCCAGCAACAGCATTTCGGGCAAGCGTTTTTTAAGGGTTTTACGTGAATGAGGTGATCGCGTCAGGGGCTGACTATTCGCCGTGTTCAGCCGTTCAATGGCGGCAAGCGCTAGTCGTTGCTCTTTGTTAGGTGCGGTGGGCTTGTGGGGCATGGCGTGACCAATTGGGAGTAGGTGTTGGGTTTGGGCGTGCGTGATGTGTACCGTGAGTGTAGGTGATTTCTGTGCACGTACCGGTTGTGCCCAAGCGTTTGTCAATAAAAATCAGTGTGACGTGTAGGCGTGCGTTAAAGCTTATAATTTTATGAATTTTTTTTGATATTTTTGTGACATCGACGCTATCGCCCAAGATTGGGCGATAGCGGTTCAGTGCAAGGCGAGAGGTATTGGCAGGGGCTTGGGTTACGTTACTAAATTTATAGCGGTGATTTAAGTGTATCGATAATGTTCATAATGCGTGCAAGGTATCGATCTGTAGGTTCGAAAATTGGTTCGCTACGCCGTTGAAAAGTGCGCCAAAATCGCCACCACCGCCGAACCCACAGCTATTCTTAACGTGAGTTCGACTCCTTTTATAAGGGTGTGGTTAGAATGACGATTCGTATTATCTCTTTAGTGGCGCCCTTTATTAGAGCTATTTACCCGTAAGTATTTGGATAATTTTCGGGTCGTGGCTTAGTCGCTCACCCGTTTCGCCTTTTCGTGTGTAATCCAGTTGATTTAACACATAACGCATAGCTTCGAGGCGGCCACGATCACGGTCATTGCCTTGTACCACCACCCACGGGCAGGCCGGCGTCGCCGTATGTTCGAACATGGCTTCTTTGTAGCGCGTAAAGTCGCCCCAGCGAGCCTGTGCTTGGGCGTCGACGGTGCTAAGCTTCCATTGTTTTAATGGGTTGGTTTTCCGCTCTTCTAGGCGCCGTTTTTGCTCTTCAAGGTCGATCGAAAACCAAAATTTAATAATGGTCAGGCCGTCCTCGAGCAGCATGTTTTCCAGCTGCACGGCTTGGTGCAAGAAGGTGTTGTATTGCGTTTCGGTGCAAAACCCCATAACGGGTTCTACGACTGCACGGTTATACCAACTGCGATCAAAAAATGCGATGCGTCCGGGGTCGGGCAAGTTTTTAATATAGCGCTGGAAATACCATTGCCCCATTTCCACATCACTGGGTTTAGACAATGCCACGATATTGTAATGACGAGGGTTGATGAAGCGCACAAAGCGCATAATGGCGCCACCTTTGCCAGCCGTGTCGCGCCCTTCAAAAATGATTACCAGCCGTTTGCGCAGGGCATGCAGCGACTGTTGCATCCAAACCATTTCGGTTTGTAAGTTGACGTAGCTAGGGTCGTTTTCAAGTATATGTAAAGCCATGATGGTTACCACTTTGTTCTATTTTTGAAAGCATAGCGGGTCGTCGGTAAAGATTCTAGTTGACCTTGCTGGCGACTTACCCGGCAGCTTATAGGCTGTCGCTAAGCCAGCCTATAGACCTACAAGGACAAGCAAGTTCGTGCCTAAAAAGTAACATAAATCTGTTGCTTAATCGTCACACTTGTTTGTTTAAGTAATGGCCTCTCTTTGTTGCATTAAGCCGAGGTCGGAATGAAAAAGCAGCTAATTTTAGCGGTGCTCTTGTCCTGCACCAATATGAGTTTCGCAGACTTGCGAATTACCGGTGTGTTTGATGGCCCTTTAACCGGTGGTTTGCCTAAAGGTGTTGAGCTCTACAGTGATGAAAGCATCGATGACTTGAGCGCTTACGGAATCGGCAGCGCCAATAATGGCGGTGGTACAGATGGCGAAGAATTTAGTTTCCCATCTATTGCGATTGAGGCGGGTCAATACCTCTATATCGCTAGTGAGTCTGACGGCTTTGAAGCATTTATGGGCTTTGCACCAGACTTTGTCAGCAGCGCTATGAGCATTAACGGTGATGATGCGATCGAGCTGTTCAAAGGCGGCCTAGTGATTGATACTTTTGGCGAGATCGATGTTGATGGCACGGGTACGGCGTGGGACTACATGGACGGCTGGGCCTTTCGTCAAGAGGGCGGGCCGACAGGCGCGTTTGATATTTCGCAGTGGCAATTTAGTGGGCCCAAGGCCCTAGAGGGTGTGGCGAATAATTTAGAGGGTGCAATTCCCTTGGCGGCGTTTTCCGGAGGTGGCAGTAATACGGGTGGTGATGGCGGTCCATTACCTGATGCGCCACTGGTGTTAATTTCGGCGGTGCAAGGTAACCCAGACACCTACCAAACCAACAGCTTTGGCGATACCGATGTCAGCCCGTTGATTGGTCAAGTGGTGATGGTAGAAGCGGTTGTAGTGGGCGATTTTCAAAATGGCGACTCCGATGATAGTCGCAATTTGGGGGGCTTTTATTTACAGGAGGAAAGTACTGACGAAGATGGTAATCCACTATCTTCAGAAGGTATTTTTGTGTACACCAATGGCCAAGGCCCCGACGTTGCACTGGGCGATTTGGTTCGGGTAACCGGTACGGTCGCTCAGTACTTTGGTGAAACACAGCTGACGAATATTACGGGCGTTGAAATTCTCGCGCAGGATCAACTGGGTTCAGTGACGCCGGCAGTCATCATTTTAAATGAAGACTCGCCGGTAACGCTAAATCAAAATGGTGCTTATCAGCCAGATTTAGAGGCCTACGAGGGCATGCTCGTAACTTTTGCGCAAACACTTACGATTGCCGAACAATTTCAGCTTGATCGCTTTAACGAGATTAAACTGGTTGCAGGGCCCCGGCCCGTGCAGTTTACGCAGCTTAACGCGCCCAATGCGCTGCTTTACGAGGTACATCAACAACAGCTAGGGGCACGCCGTATCACCTATGACGACGGTTTAAATTCACAAAACAACTCGATCAATCAGCTGGCAGGTTTTGCCCCGTATACCGAAGCGACGGCTCCGCGCATGGGAGATACCGTGACCGGCCTTACGGGCGTGCTTGATTACAAGTGGTCGGGCAATAGCGCTTCAGGTGCAACATGGCGCATACGGGCACACCAAGATGGCAATATAATAATTAGCTCGAGCCTGCACGAAAATTCGCCAAATCCTAGGGCGAGCGCGCCCAGCCTCAATGGCGATTTGAAGATGGCATCGCTAAATGTTCTAAACTTTTTTGCCACACTGGATAATGGCAGTCAGCAAACAGCGGTTGGACAATCGCCACGCGGGGCGGACGATTTAAGCAATTTTGGCGTCGAGCCAGCGACGGCCGAATTTGATCGTCAATTAGCAAAGTTAGTGAATGCGATCACTTCGCTAAACGCTGATGTTTTAGGTTTGGTCGAGATTGAAAATGACTTTGATGCTTTAAACGATAACTCGACCGCAATTGAAATTCTTGTCAATGCGGTGAATGCTGCGCTGGGCGAAGAGGTTTATGCCTATGTTTATCCGCAAACGCGCTTTGTAGGTACCGATGCGATTGCGGTTGCTTTGGTATACAACCAATTGATTGTCGAACCTGCCGCCGGCACCATCCCGGCATTATTAGACGACGAGGTTGCGCAGCAGCTTCCCACATTTGCGGCACACGACTTTAACAGTGATCCGATTTTTAATGGGCCAGCGACAAATCGTGTGAGCCTAGCCGCTAGCTTTACGCACAAAGAAAGCCAAGTTTCATTCACGGCGGTTGTAAACCACTTTAAATCGAAGGGTAGCTCCGGCTTAACGGACGAAAGCTCGTTAGATTTTGATCAGCGAGATGGTGCGGGCTACTGGAACCAACGGCGCACTCATGCTGCGATGGCTGTGGTCGATTGGCTAGCGACACAGCCGACGGGCTTGGCATCTGATAAGCATCTTGTGATGGGGGATTTAAATGCCTACGCGATGGAAGCGCCCGTCCAGTTTCTGTTAGATAACGGCTTCAATTTGACGGAAGATAGTGACGCCTACTCGTATGTTTTTGATGGTCAAGTGGGCACCCTCGATTATCTGCTTGTGAGTGATTCGCTGTTACCGTTTTATGAGGCATCGCAGATTTGGCATATTAATGCCGACGAAGCAGATGCCCTCGATTATAATTTGGACTTTGGCAGAAGTGCGTATTATTTTGATGCCACTAGCGCGACACGCTACTCCGACCACGACCCAATTATTGTTAGCTTTAATCTGGCGTCTAACGGGCCCAGCTGGCATGCGATTTACCCTTGGTTAATAAATGCCATTGAGAATAAACGGCTTAAAGGCGTTGGTCGTTACCCGTTGCCGCAAAAAATAAAACTTTGGTTGTACGTAGCGTTAATTAAGACCATCGACCTGAATGCGGCTGACGTTAATGATCACAATGACTCAAATGGATCCCAAAAGGGCGAGAAGAAAGCCTTGTGTGCAAAGCTTAATAAAGCAATGAAACTGTCAGATGCTTTGGCCTCGCCAAAAGACTGGGTTCAAGGCGCTGCTTTGTCTGAGCTTTACGAACGCCTCGTCAACAATGCATCTTCACTGGGTTGTGAGTTTGAATAATAGCTACGCTTCTTCGTGCTCGGGTCTTTTCAAGGGTGATAGAGGTCTTGGCGCGGAGCCTGGTTGTGAGTTTAGGGGCCGTACCACTGGCAGGCGTGTTAAATGTTGTGTGGCTAAACAGGTCATTCATAAATGCGTCATTCACTGTCTCTACTATTGAGCCCATTGATTATTTAAAGGGCTTTTATGAAAAATTATTTCGATTGTTCCTCGTTATCGCGCCGGCTGATACTGGCGCGTTTTCTTAAGGGTACTGCCATCGTTGCGACTGGTGTATCGCCGTTAATCGGTTGTGGTAGCAACGATAAAAAAACTACAGGCCCGTTGGATGAGTTGCCCGGCGGTGACTTTCAGCACGGTGTTGCAAGTGGCGACCCTTCCGATCAGGCTGTTATTTTGTGGACGCGGGTTGCACCGCTTGCGACAAATACCCAAGATGACGATATTCCTGTGAGCTGGGAGATAGCCGCCGATGAAAATTTTAGTGCTCTCGTTAATGCCGGTACGGCGATGGCCTCGGCGCAGCGAGATTACACCTTTAAGGTTGATGCACAAGGTTTGCAGCCGGGAACTCACTATTTTTACCGCTTTAGCACGGCCAGTCACCAAAGCATTACCGGTGTTACAAAAACCTTGCCTACCGGTAGCGTCGATAAAGTGTCTTTCGCTGTTGTATCTTGCTCAAATTATCCCGCCGGCTATTTTCACGTGTATCGCGAAATTGCGAATCTGCCAGATTTGGATGCGATTATTCATTTGGGCGATTACATTTATGAATATGCCAGCGATGGTTACGCCAGTAAAAAAGCCGAAGCGATGGGGCGGAGCGTAATGCCCGCGCACGAATTGTTAACGCTGGCGGATTACCGCCAGCGCTACGCGCAGTACCGGCAGGACGAGGACTTGCAGGCTGCCCATCGCGCGGCGCCATTTATTGCGGTATGGGACGATCATGAAGTGGCCAACGACGCTTGGCGCGAAGGGGCGGAAAATCACAATGATGGCGAAGGTGCGTACCGCGATAGGCTTGAGGCTGCGCTTCGGGCCTATGCTGAATGGATGCCTATTCGCCCGCCCGTTGATGAAGACATCGCGCTGCTCGCACGAAACTTTGAGTTCGGTCAGCTCGTTAACCTCAGTATGTTGGACACGCGTCTTGTTGGGCGCGATAAGCAGTTAGATCTCGCAGCGTACTTTTCCTCCGGCGAATTTGATGCCGCCGCGTATGCTGCCGATATCGGCGATTCCAGCCGAACATTGCTGGGGGTAAGTCAGCGTGAATGGTTGCTTAATCAGTTTGCCAGTAGCGCGACTTGGCAAGTATTGGGGCAGCAAGTACTTATGGGAACTATGGCGCTGCCAGCCGCCGTGGCAACACAGCAGCTAACCATTGCGGAATTTACCGAGCTGGCTCAGCTGGCGCAAATTGCCGTGAGCACACCCGAGCAGCTGACCACCGATCAGCGGGTATTCGTCGAACAAAAATCGCATTTGTTACAACTGGGCATCTTGCCCTATAACTTAGATGCATGGGACGGTTATCCTGCCGAACGCGCGATGCTGCTAGCGGCGGCGCAAGAATCTAACGCTCGGCTTGTGGTACTTGCCGGAGATACACACAATGCGTGGGTTAATCAATTAAACCATAACGGAGACGTTGTCGGGCTTGAATTGGCTGTGCCCAGCGTAACTTCCCCTGGCCTGGAAGGCTATTTGCAGTTGGCCACCGAGCAACAAGTCGCTCAGACGGAAATGGGCTTGGTGCAGTTGATCGATACCCTGCAATACACCAATTTGGCGAACCGAGGTTACCTTGCGGTAAGCTTCACACCGCAAGCTATGGAAGCAACTTTTTACTTTATTGACGCGGTTGATCAATTGTCTTACCGCGTATTGGAGGCGCGTGAACATCGCGTTCGGCTCGATAGCTAATTTACGATGATTCGCGACCGCTTTTAATCGCCGGTGCTGCTCGTCCGATAAAACGGTTTAGCAGCACCGGCAATATGGTGATGTCGGTGATGAGTGCAATCGCCATCGCAGCACTGGTAAGCAAGCCAAATAGTATGCTGGGCACAAAGTCGGAAAACATCAGTGACGCAAAACCCAGTATAATCACGCCCGTAGTATAGATCAGCGCATAACCGACCGATAAATGACTGTGTTTTACCGCATTTTCAGGGTCGGTTTGGTTTTCCTCTAGGTAGCGGTGAACATAGTGAATGGTATCGTCGACCGAGATTCCCATGGCGACGGCGGCGATCGTGAGTGTCATCAAGTCGAGCGGAATTCCAAAGATTCCCATGGCACCCATAATGCTAGCCGTAGTAATAACATTGGGCACTAGGGCAATAGCCGCGACCTTAATAGACTTGAAGATCATCCAAAGCACAAGCGCCATCGCTAAATAAACAATGCCGAGTGTAAAAAACTGAGATTTAACCAACCGCGAAAGAATGTCTTGATATAACACAAACAGATTAGTGAGTTGATAGTTTTCTTCAGGTACGCCTAATTGCTCTAAATCATGGCGAATATCCTGCAACAGCGCTTCGCGGTTAAGCTCTGGCGTGCTGTCTTTAATGCGGGTACTGATGCGTATTTGCTCGTGTTCTTTATCAAAGTACGAACCAAAAAGGTCGGTTTTAAGATCTTCGTCTAGGCCTCGGTACAGTGCCGTAAGTTCATATTCCGTTAAGGGTTTGCCAGCCACGGTTCGTGCAATCAGCGTAAAGTCGGCAATGGACGTGATGTTGCCAACGGCAGAGTGAGAGGCCAGTTTTCGTTGGATGTCACTGACCGTTTGTACCGCACTTGCGCTAAGTTCCAGCCCTTCCTTTTGCTGGCTTTTAGGCACGTTGTATAGAATGTCGAAGGCTGTAGAGCCGCCGAAATGCTGGTCAATGAACGAGAGCTCTCGATAGACATCGGTGGATTCGCTAAAGTAGTTTAAAAAGCTATTTTCAGCGGTGAGTCTAAAACAGCCCGCTATGCCGATAGCGGTGAGCAGAACGCCACTGGCAATGATAGTGGTGGGGCGGTGCAAGACGACATTGGTGCCTCGGGTCATCAGCGTGGTTATAAAGCGGTGTCGCTTCACCTTAGTGTCTGCAGTGAACAGTGCCAGTAATAATGCGGGAAATAAAATTAGGCTCACAGCTAAGGTGACGAGCATTGCAACGACCATCATCCAGCCGAAGCTAATAACGGGCTGAACGCCGCTAAAAATAAGTGAACCAAAGCCTATGGTGGTTGTAAAGCCTGCGTAAAAACAAGGTTTTAATTTTCGCTTTATGGTTTCGACAACCAAGTCTTGTTGGTTTTTATAACCCTCTTTTATCAGCTCTTGGTATTGCACAATAAGGTGAATAATAAGCGCCAGCGATAAGATGATTTGTAGCGCTATAACATTCGCCGAGATAACGGTGACTTTTAGGCCTAATATCGCGAGCAGGCCCAGTGTGCAGGTTACGCTGGCGGCACAACATATCAGAGGTAAAATAACCCAGCGGAATTGGCGAAACAGGTAGAATAGAACAAGACTAATTATAACCAATATGAGAGAGCCAAAAATCACTAAATCGCTTTTGATAATTTTTATTAGCTGATAGGCCAATAAGTTATTGCCGCCCAAAAAGAATTCACCGGTATCTTCATAAGACGATAGAATATCCCGTATTTTTTCGATTTCGGTGATGCGCTGCTTATCGAGCTCTTTATCGATTTTAGCTTTACGCTCTTTTAACCGATCGAGCGTTTTTTGCTCGTCACTAGAAAGCTCGCGTTCCAACAAGTGACTTTGAATAGCAACGATTTCACTTTGTAAGGTTTTAAGTGGCTTGGGTTTGCGAAAAACAACCTGCATGCCAACCGCTGTTTGCTCGCTGTTAAACAATAAGTCTTCGTAGAGTGGGTGGCTGGTGAGTTTCCGTTTCAGCTCTTCGGGTGGGTACTGCTGGGCTTTCCATGTGAGTTGGTCCGCATTGATATTGACGGAAAGTTGCTTTAGCCCTGTAAATATCGGCACATTCACCAAGCTGCGAACAGATTTAACCCGTTCTATTGCTTCGATGTCTTGGCCAATTCGTTCTAGGGTTTGAAGTGTATTCGTAGAGAAAATTGATTGCTTATGAGGTTTATATGCAATAAGTATGAACTCTGCGGGGTTATAACGTTCGGCCGCTTGTTGGGTGACAAGATAATGCTTGTTATCCTTCATTAATAGTGTGTCAGCAGATGCATCGATTTCAAAGTTGCGGGCTTGCCAGCCGAGCAGTGCACAGACTAGTGCCGCGACAATGCAAATGCCAAAGCTGATTTTTTTTAGGCTGGCTTTATTCATAGCGACGACTTTTTATTGGGTGTTTTCTGCGTTAGGCCGATTTTGCTGTTCCGTTTTGCCTTGTTGAAGTGAATCTCTGTATTCTGGCTGCGGTTGCAGCGCTTCGGCATCGCGCTGAATACTTTGTAGGTACAAATTCCGGATAAATAGGTAGGGATCATCCGACTCGCGTATCACGTCGGGGTAGCGGGCAAGTGTACCTGTGCGCTTGTGGAAGCCATCGGCGATCAGCAAAGCCGTGCCGGCGTCTTCATCTTCAATATGATTTAACGGGTGCGCGAAGTATTCGAAAGCGATAGATGTGGTATCGCGCAAGTCGGAGGGGCCCAACAATGGCAACACGATGTAGGCGCCATAACCCGCACCGTAATACGCAAGGGTGTCGCCAAAGGTCGTCCGAGATCGCTCGATGCCCCAAGCGGCGGCCGGATCAAAGAGCCCGAGTAGACCTACCGTTGAATTAATGCCGAACCTGAGCAGGCTTTTACCCGAGTCTTTCGGTTTTAGTTGGAAAAGGTTGTTGAGGAAAAATAACGGTTCTCGTAGATTTAAAAAGAAATTGCCAATGCTTCTGTCGACGGGGCTGGGTAC
Organism: Marinagarivorans sp.; assembly: GCA_036554385.1. Classification (GTDB taxonomy): domain Bacteria; phylum Pseudomonadota; class Gammaproteobacteria; order Pseudomonadales; family Cellvibrionaceae; genus Marinagarivorans. Next base: position 12,503 of record DATBNJ010000302.1, read on the forward strand.
GACTTTTTGATAGCCTTTGCTAATCGGTGTAAGCAAATAACGATAGGTATAGTGGTTAAAGGTAAAAATAGGTCGGTTTATGCTTTGCAGCGGATCACTATAGTCTTCAAACGCGACGACGGTAGGTTCTGGCTCTAGGCCGGCCGCGCGTTTCTGGTCAATTTTTTCATAAGGCCCCAAGGTATCATCTGCTTCTATGGCGGCGGCGATGGCGGCGTGTTCTTCGGTGTTTTGCCTATTGCTTTCGAGTTGATCACTGCTTGAAGCTTCAACTTCTTTTGCGCTGGGCTTAGTTTGCGCGGGGAGACTGGCACAGCCCACTAGCAGAACATACATTAAAACGGCTGCCAAATTCGCCAGTCGTTTGCCGTGCTGCCAACGTCGATTTGTGTATCGGTTACCGAGTGTTTTTTTGTTGTTTTTTAGCATTTGTACTCTAAGTGAAGGCGTATTCTGAATGCTACCTTCGCAATGAATGTGGTTGGTCTTCAATAGGTTTTATACCTTAGGCATCTTAAGGAGGCAGATTTTATGCCACTTGCAGGTTTTAACCCTTCTTCTGGAAACGCTAATGTATTGTTTAAAATACGTGCGTGCGGGCCGGCCGGTTAATGTAAGGGTTACAAAAAAATGCAAGCACTACACGGGGTGATTTGTGCACGCATTAGTGTGCTGCTTTAGGAGTGTGTTGCTTTTTGCATAATCGGAGGTGCGAATTTAGAAACGCCACTAACGGCGTTTCTGGATAAGGGCCCCTCTAAAAATGCACTTTTTACGCGATAGCGGCGTCACCGGCTTTTGCTCCTCGGCAGTGTGCTCCTGCACTGCCCTAATAAAGTACATCCTGTACCGATGCAAATCCGGATTACCGCACGTCCTGTGCATAAGGTCCGTCCTCGACCAAAATGCCAGGAGCGTTTTGGGTTGCCGTAGGGCAATCCGTTGAATTGAAGCCAAGGAGGGCTTCAACGAATCCTCACTAATTGAAGGATCAATTTGCACAGTTTACTGCCCGTAGGGTGAAGCGCATGGATGCGCTGAGTGATTTACCCCACGTAAACTGCGGTTCTACGGGCGGTACTTCCTTGCTCTCACAAAAAAATTACTATTTTTAGAAGCACCCATAAGAATACGCTAGCCTTCTGGGGCCGTTACAGGCCTTCTACATTAGCGGTTTGTTCAGCCATTTGCCTCGTGTTTGCGTGCATATATTCCAATAATACAGCGGTTGCCAGTTCGGGCTTTGGGCTTTGAGAGCGTTGATTAATCTGTTCGTACAATTCGATTATTTGGTTGTTAATTTGACGTATGGTTTCGCAGATTTCACCGTATTCCATGGTATTGAAGGCGATGTTTTCTGGCTGGGTTTGCAATATTGTATAGCCGTCGGAATACTCGTAAAGCCACGTTCGAAAGGATTCTTTATCTTGAATATTTTCTAGCCCTGTTAGCGATGAAGACAGCAAGTTGCTTTGCTCGACAATAAAGTTAAGTAACATCTTCTCGCGCTCTGTTGGGCAGTAGAGTTTGCAAAGGCTTAAATGGCTAATAAGGCGCTGATGAAATGCACGCGTTTCATCGAGAATGTCTTGCAGTGTTTTGGGTGTCATAGTCATCTATTACTACCTCCTAGTGTTCACCGAGCCTAGCTGTGCGGGGGTAAATAAGTGTTTGCATGCCCATTGACTCGGTCGATTCTTCGAGGGTTGGTGCATCTATTGTGCCAGCGGCGACGTAACCGGCTGCAACTGGGTATTGTTGAGTTTTCGGGGGCAATGGCGCGAAGTTATTGAGCGCTTGGGAAGGCTTTCACTTATTTACAACGGGTTTGTAAATGAGTGAACAATTTTTTGCATTTATTACAATAAGGGTCGCTGATTTAGTGTCGCCTTTATTAGAATACTTGCCGCACTTGTTGGAGGCGGTCTTATTGCGAGTGGCGCGAAGTGGTACTCGGTATGTGTCGCGATTGCGGACGGGGCGTAGCGGGCGAAGAGTTGGCCGTGTTACGCCTGTTTGTTATCGCACCGGTAACGAATGCACACCGCCGATGGCTTGGCTGGGTTGAGCATTGCCCTTCGGGCAATGCGTCAGCAGGGAGTGGACCGGGCAACCACGCCGAGGGTGGCCTCGTGTCATACTGCATCACGCACTGCATCCTGAGCCGTTTATAGCGCTTGCCCCATCGATTCAGGCGCATCGCGATAGCTGAAGACGTTCAATCGGCGCCAAATTTTCGACTTGGCGCGCGGGCTTCTTGTACCTTTCCGCGATATTCGCTACTATCAGCTGACCAAAATTTGACGCATGGATTGACGGAGTTTTGGCATAAGTGCTTATTTGTTTAATAAATAAACAATCGTCGACAGTTTCATGACAAAGCATTAGAATACGCGCCACGTTTTATGGCCCCTACTAAAAGGATTTAAAAAGATATGGTTCACCTTCTTCGCCGCACACGGATTGCTGCATCTCTTTTATCGGGTTTGATCGCTACATCGCTATTTGCGCAGGCGGCCTATGCCATCGACTTTATCGCTCCACAAATTGAACACAAGCTGACGACCGAGGCCGTGCCCAAGGGCGGCGACCACTTGGTGACTGCAAGAGTCACTGATGATACGGGCGTTGACAAGGTGATTGTGCACTACCGTGCGCGGGGCACACGCGATTTCGACCCCATTGAAATGCAGAACTTAGATGGTTCCTCGCACTACGAAGCGCTGATTGTTGGGCAAAACATCCACTCAGCAGGCATCGAATACTTTTTTGAAGCGACGGACGGTTCGGGTAATACGCTTGAAATGTACGGTAGTGACGGCGAGCCCTTTGCGATTGCGGTCGTTGATCAAGAAGTTAGCGTCGTAAACAAAATTAATATCACCGTACCAGACGGTGCGCGCGGAGGATCTGCGCGAAATCATACATCCAGCCAATCGGTGTTACCGATTAAAAAGAAAAGCAACAGCAAAACATGGTTATGGGTAGGTCTTGGGGTACTTGCAGCGGCTGTCGTTGCGGGGGCTGCCGGTGGCGGCTCTGATTCAGCCCCCGGTGGTGGTGGCACGGCGGATAACACGGGCGATCTCGATATCGCCACGCCGGTACCCATTAATTAGCCTCCACCCCGAAGCACCGAAGCTGGCGTTTCGGGGTAGCCACTAACTCGGCACAGGCATTTTTGCGTTGTTTGACTGAGCTTTTGCTCCTTCGCACTGACATACAGCATCGATATTATTAACAGCTTTTTAAACTCAAGGTGATTCACGTGATATTTTCAGCCAGGACGCTCGCGGTAGCACTTGCTTGTACAGCCCTCTTAAGTGGTTGTTTTAATAAGAGTGAGAAACAGGAATGGCAGGTTGAACCGGAAGGCGTGCAAAGTCAGTTCCCGGTACCGCAAAAGGTTCAGCAAAAGGTTGAGCTTGAGTATTTATCGGCTCAGGTCAGAGTGGATAATAATGACTGGGAACCGCTGACGATCGATGGCAACACGGCAACGGGTAGTGTTAAGGGCATTGCTGAAGGCAATCGTACGATTAGCGTACGCTTTGTGTACAACTCACCGCTGTATGGCGAGCTGGTGCTGGCTCAGGTTAGCAAAGATATCAATATTATTGCGGGCGCGAGTACTCGTCTGGAAATATTAGAAAGTGACTACGATCTCGACCTTTTCGACGACGATCGCGATGGAATCAATAATGCCGACGAGATCGATCAAGGCACTAGCCCAATTGATGCAAATGATCCTCCGCCGGTTTCGAGTGTGCCTTCAAGCGCCTTTAGCTCAAGTTCTTCTAGCAGCTTAAATAGCAGTTCTAGCGCACCGAGTTCGCAACCCCCCTCGAGTGTCGCGTCTATTCCTAGCTCATCCAGTGTGGCATCTATAAGCAGTTCGTCCAGCAGCGATAGCTCGTCGAGTGATAACAACCAACAGCTGCCCTTTAATGCGGTGGCCGATGCAGGTCCCAATATTGCCAATATCGAAGAGGGTAGTATCGTTGAAATTACCGGCGCTGCCATCGACCCCAATGGCCCCGTTAGTTATTCATGGCGTTATGTGGGCACGGAGTCTTTAACCCTAAGCGGCACGGATACCGATACACTTGTTTTTCAAACCGGCAATTATTTACAGTCGACATTGTTTGAATTTGAATTAACCGTAACCGTCGGTGACGTGGTATCGGCGCCGGATTCGGTGGTGGTGTCGGTTATCGCCGATGACGATGCGCCGGTAGTGAGCTTTTTGCCGGTCGAGCGCACCGTTGCGCCCGCCACAGAAGTTTCGATAACCCCCTTTGAGCACAAGGATCCAGAAGGCCAGCCGTTAACCTACAGCTGGGCTCAGTCCGAGCTGAATACGGTAATCCTCGAGGATTTCAGCTTTGACAATGAAACGGCGACCTTCACGACGCCTGAGTTAACCAGCGCAGAGCAAACCCTTGAGCTGACCTTTGAACTGACCGTCAGTGATGGCGTTAATGCCACCACCGAGTCGGTCAAAGTGATTGTTCAAGGTGATAACGAGGCGCCCGTTGCGCGCATCACCGCGGCTGACGATGCCACCACCCTCGCAGAGAATACGACCCTCGTGCTGAGCGGCGCTACGTCATCCGATGATTACACGGATGCGGCTGACTTAGCTTACCAGTGGACGCTGGAAACCGATGTGCCCTTTGAGCTAGGCATTGAGGACTGGACCGCGCAGGATATCACCGTGGTTGCCCCTAATTTGGCGGCCGATTATGACCTACAGTTTAGCTTGGTGGTCACTGATGACAGCACACCAGCGCTCAGCTCGAGCAAAGTCGTCTACGACTTAACCATTACCGCGCAAAACGACCCAGCCATTGTAACGCTCAACGCGCCAACGGCAGCGTTGCCCGGCGGCGCCGTTGAGCTTTCTGCCACAGTGACAGACCCTGACTTTGAACACGCCGATTTAACCTACACCTTTGCGTGGAGCGAACCGGCCGGTTTTGAGGGCTTGCTGAGTAACACTGACGAGGCGAGCACAGGTTTTACCGCGCCATCCGACTTGCTTGAGGCGGCAGTATTAGAGTTTGGTTTGCAAGTGACGCAAGTGGGCGAAGGTAGCCTGCCTATCGCGGCTATTACAGTGCCTATCTCGGTGGGTGAAGGTTACGTACCTCCAACGGCCGTTGCAGCCTTGGCAATGCCGGCTGCGGCAGTGCGTGAAACCGTGGCCTTTGACTTGAGCGCGGCCGGCTCTAGCGCCGGAAGTCATGCCATCGTTAGTTATAGCTGGACAACAAATGATTGCACCGATGGCAGCTTAGAAAATGCCGATACGGCCCTAGCCACTTTTACCCCCGCTAACCGCGTAGCGACTTACACCTGTACCTTTAACTTAACCGTCGCTGATGCACAGGTTCCAACTGGCGTAACCGAGTCGCTTGAGGTTTCTGTTAACGCCACTAACGAGCCACCAACGCTCATTGCTGATAGCCCAATTATTGCCAGCAGCGGCGATGTTGTGACGCTTGACGCCAGCGAATCGAGCGACCCAGAAGGCCAGGCTTTGATCTACAGCTGGACAGCCGACGATGCGAGCGTAACCCTAACGGGCGAAGATAGCGCCACGGCTAGCTTTACGGTGCCAGCGGTAGCGGTTGCAACCGAATTTACCTTTGCCATCAGTATTAGTGATGGCGCGCATATTCGCTCGGCAGATGTGGTTGTTCAGGTTGAAGGCAGCAACAGCGCGCCTACCGCAGTCATCACCCCATTAGCTGACGATAGCGCACCGGAAGCCTCGACGGTTGTGCTCGATGGTTCAGCCTCTAACGATGACTTTACCGCCAGTGCCGATTTGCAATACCAGTGGTCGTTGCTTACCGATATCGCCTATGACTTGGGCATTACTGATCTGACTGGGCCGAGCTTAACATTTACTGCGCCCGATTTAGCACAACCCTTGGACTTAACGTTTCAGCTAGTGGTAACCGACGAGCAAGGTGAAGCCTCGGCCGCAGCGACTTATACCCTAACCATCGCGGCCAGCAATAATGCACCCGTGGTTACCGCCACTGCAACGCCCGCAATGGTGAATGCCAATGCTTTAGTCACCTTGCGCGCAGAGGTGAGCAATAGCGATTTGGATCAAGCCGATATTGCCTACACTTACACGTGGAGCGCGCCTGCGGGCTACGAAAGCCTGCTAGGCGCCGATGCAACGAGCAGTGTGGTGAGCTTTAATGCGCCCAATGTTGCCGATGCTACGCAGCTTAACTTTACCGTGGTTGCCACGGAAGAGGGCGCCAATGGTCTAAGCAGCGCCGAGGCCTCTGTCGCCGTGACCGTAAGTGCCGGTTATTTCCCGCCCGTACCTATCGCAGAAATTGTAGGCGGTGGCGATGTGCTTGAAGAAGGCGTTGCTGCGCAATTAACCGCCGAGGGCTCGATCGCGGGGACTTTTGCGATAACGGATTACCTCTGGGCGACCGATTGTACGGGTTTGCTCACTAACGAAACCGCAGAAATCGCAGCGTTTTTACCGGACAACTTATTAGCGGCAGAATCTTGTAGTTTCACCTTGACGGTGAGTGACGGCGAAACGGGTGGAGAGCAGCAGGTTGTCTTGCCGGTAACCGTATCGGCAAGCAACGAGCAGCCCGTCGTAAGCTTTATGCCCGCGCGCATTACCGCCACCCCGAACACGGAAATCACCCTAACCCCCTTTGAGCACCGCGACCCCGAAGCCCAGCCACTGAGCTACAGCTGGTCACAATCGATGCTCAATCCGGTGGTGATCGACGATTTTAGTGCCGATAACGAAACCGCCACCTTCACCACGCCGAGCTTGAGCAGCGCCAGCGAAACGTTAGAGCTGACTTTTGAATTGACCGTAAGCGAC
>DATBNJ010000309.1:0-17068 GCA_036554385.1 Marinagarivorans sp.
GCGAAGGGCAAAGTAGCTCCGAGCAATCGGCCCAAGCCATGGCGCAACAAACCCAAGCCGAGCCTCAAACCGAAGAGCAACAAATGCTGGAAAACGTCTTGCGCAAGGTGCCAGACGACCCCGCAGGGTTGCTGCGGGCGAAGTTTGAACATCAGTTTCGCCAGCGCCAGCAACAGCTGAGACGCGGCGGGCAATTCGATGAAACCCAACAAGCCGAACAACGATGGTAGGAACACCGCAAATGAAGACGCTTATTCGAGCTAAAGTGACGCTAGTAATTATGCTGCTGGCCGGCTTGGCAAACGTTGCCAGCGCAGAGCAATTGACGGCATCCGTCGATCGCAGCACCATTGCAGAAAACGAAACCTTCACCTTGATTGTTAAGTACCAAGATGGCAATAACAAAGGCGCGCCAGACTTCAGCCCATTACGCGATAGCTTCGACATTCTGGGCAATAACCAATCTAGTCAATATATGAATACCAACGGCCGCATTACCAGTTTTGTGCAATGGTCACTAACCCTAGCGCCCAAACAAGCCGGCAAAGCGTTAATTCCGCCGCTAAGCATGGGCAATGTCCAGAGCCGCCCGATTACAATGACGGTCACCAAAGCGCAGGCTGTTCCAGCCGGTGCAAAAACAGTGTTTATAGAAACGGACATCAGTACCGATGAAGTCTACGTGCAAGAAGAGTTTACCGTGACCCTTAAGCTCTATTTTAAAGAAAGCATTACCGAGGTTAACGCCGCTGACTTTGTAGTGGAAAACGCCTCCATCGAAGAGTTACCGCGCTCGCAATATCAAACCACAGTCGGCCATTCGACTTATCAAGTGATCGCCTTGCGCTTTTCGGTAACGCCTGAAAGCAGCGGCACGCTTCAAATCCCCAGCTACCTATGGAATATACGCACCTCGACCTCACCGAACAGTCGCTTTAGCATGGGCTCTGGGCGATCAACGCTGCATCGAGTTAAAACCGATGCCTTCGAGGTAAACGTAAAGCCTCGACCACAAAACTATCCGGTTACCGCCGCGTGGCTGCCGGCCAAAGAGTTGACCATTAGTGAGGCCTGGAGCGATAAACCACCGCGCTTTACGGTTGGAGAGCCCGTGACTCGCACGGTTACGGTGAAAGCTCGTGGCTTGACGGGAGAGCAATTACCGCCCATTACCGCCAAGCTAAGTAGCGACAACTTTAAGTTTTACCCCGACCAACCTGTAATTTCCAGCGACCTTGATGAAAGTGGTAAAATGGGCACCCGTAAAGAGAGCATGGCGATTGTGCCTAGTCGTGCCGGCGAACAGACATTGCCGGCGATTGAATTGACTTGGTGGGATACCCGCACAGAGCAATTGCAAAGCGCCACGCTGCCTGCTAGAACCGTCACCGTGGCGCCGGCCCGCGCCACGCCGGAGCAAAGCTTGTCTTCAGTGCTACCCGCGACGCAATTGCCTATCTCTAAAGGTAGCGCGAGCAATACCGAGGTCGTCTACAAAACCCAGGCCGGTTTTTGGCCTTGGTTGTGTGGTCTACTGCTAGCGCTTAATGGCCTGCAATTAGCGCTGTGGTTACTCCGTCGCCAAGCACAGAAAAGTAGTCCTACCGATAACGAGCCAACCGGTGTCGACCGGTCCGAGTCGTTCAACAGTGTGGTTCGTTCAGCGCAAAGCAACCATGCCCGCGAATGCCGGCAAGCCCTTTCGCGCTGGTGTCGCAGCGCCGACCCAAGCGCCGGTAATGTGCGCGCTTATTTTATTCGCCGCGGGGCCAGCAAAACGCTCGTCGATGCGCTCGACGAGCTCGATAGTCACTTATTTGCTGCGTCATCCTCGTCTTGGCAAGGTGCCGCACTGGCCCAGGCCTTAAAAGACTGGAACCAAGATTACAGGCGCGAGTCAACAAACGCGTCATTACCGGCGCTCTATCCCGCCTAGCCTTGGCGCGCCAAACCGATATTACTAGCCACAAGCGGTGACGGCCCGTAAAATGGCCGACCTTTGACTTCGACAGACAAGTGAGCCGCGCAGCCGTCGTTGCGTTCGCTCACACGGGAATTTTTTAGCTATGCGATTAAGCACGCTTTACATGCTCTTGGCGACCTCGTTAGTGGCCGCCTGTGGCAGCGATAACGATAACGATTCTGCCAACTCCAGCTCAAGCGCTATGAACCTGCCGGATATTGTGCAGGAAGATGCCAATACCGTCACTGTGCCAGATGGCGAGTTCTATCGGCCAACGACCTTTGTCGACGATGCAGCTTACAACCGCTGGCTGATTGCTGATAAAGCGCAAGGCATTATCGCTGTCGATAAAACCAGCGGCGCAAAAAGCCGCTTTTTGCCTTTCGGCGAGCAAGACGGCGACATTAAGAGTGCCCGCGATATTGCGCTCGATAGCACCACTAATACCCTTTACGTACTGGATACCCGAGCGGCACAAATCGCCGCTATTGATACCCAGAGCAAAGCCGTGACTATCGTCGCTACCGACGAAGACTTCGACGCCCTGGACGACGCTGGCTGGGCTGCGCCAACATCGCTATTTTATGACAACTTAAGCCAACGGCTGTTAATTGGCGATCGCACTGGCTTGTTAGTTTTTAACGATAACTCGGTGCAAGTAACCACATTTTGCATTTTTACCTATACACCTAACACCGGCGCTATCGACATTCTATCGGAGGCCTCTAATCGGGCCAATCCACTGTTGCGCAGCGACGTTAGAGACTTCTATTACGATGCCGATAACAACCGAATTATTACCACTGGCTTGAACTACAGCAGCTCGGGCACGCCCTATTATGGTGGCCTTATTATTCCCGTCGACGACTGGGGAGCCGCCGAGCTGTACTACCGTGATCCAATCCCCGCCACCAGCACATCTGTTAGCCACAGTGTGACTTACAACGAAGATACTTCAGCGGCTTACGTTGTTAACGACGACGTTAATGCCATCTTTGCGTTTAACCTCGACCTTTTTACCGAAACTGACGAAGGGACACTAAGACCGCCACGAGTCTTTATCACCTATGGCGGCGACGGTGGTGCTTATCCGTTTTCTCGGCCACTGGCGCTAGCCTACAGCACCGATGAGGGCCTTTTGATGCTCGACGAAAGCTCTCGAGCCCTACTGGCAGTCGCAGACGTGGAAATCCCCACTGAACGCCCCGAGCAGGAAGAAGAACAGCAAGACAACGCCGAGGACAATGCCAACGAAGACTCTAGCGCCTCCGATGACAGCACAGATGAGAGCTTAATCGATGAAGAAGAAGCGAGTCTGCAATCCGCTGAGCGACGCTTGCTCACCTCGGGCACGCCTCTGTCTGCGACCAGCGATACGTTTATACGCACACCATTTAGCTTGTTGGCGGCTCCCGCTAGCGACACCCTTCTGATTACCGATGCGTCCAATGCTCAACGAAACACGCTCCAATATAACGATGGGGCCTACAGCATCTGGCCATTCAGTGTAAATCTCGATGCTATTAATGCCATCGAGGTTAAATTCTCCACAACTACGCAAGGTTCGGAACCCGAGCCCCTTGATCCGCCGCCAGCACCGACCATTACCGAGCCAAAGCCCATAATATTCAGTAAAAACGCCAACGGCGATCTCTACACCTTTGCTCTCGGATTTAGGCGAGCCACGGACGATGACTATGTTATGGAGCAATACTTATCGGGCGTTTATCGGCGACTAAGCGGCGAAACGCAGTTTACGCCTTTTTCCACCGCCGAATTTACCCTGAGCGACAACACCAAAGAGCCGCGACTCAAGGACTTTTCTGCGGCCTTTACACCGAGTGAAGTGCGCAATATTGCAGTGGTTGACGAAGGCATTTTTTACGTACTTCAAAAAACAACATCGTCCAGCTCGCGCTCGTACATATACTTTTGGAATAAAAACAACGATCGCCTGTATATCGTGAATGATAGCACTGGTGCTTACAGCCCGCGCAACATCACAGGCTCGGCACTTAGCCGTGACCAAGCAACACTGTACTTTGTCGATTCTGACCACGATGCACTTATTGCGGTATCGTTAAGCGAGCTGACATCAACAACACCAACTTTTGAATTTAGGGTTGCCAGTGGCCGGCAAACCACCGGAGAAGCCTATCTATACCTGCCCGCAGGGCTTGCTATAGACGACGCGGAAAGTACCGCTTGGGTTTTCGAAAACTCGGCGCGCGCGCTGGTTCAAATTGATTTGGCGAGCGGCAGTAGAACCCGTATCGACAGTGCCATTAACTACATTGAGTCTGCAGGCACTATGGCGCTGAGCGACGATGAAAGCCGTTTATTTATTACCGACAAAACCACAAATCGGATTATCCAGTTAACGCTAGCGGACGCGGAGCAAACATTGCTGGACCCTTAAATAAGGCGAAACCATTAGCTTTAGGTGTACGCAAAAAAAAGGCCATAGAATGGCCTTTTTTTGTGTACACCATGCACGCGATATTTAATAATCTTCTTATATGGCCGCAACCATGATGGCTATTTTATTTGCCAATCAACGATTTGATGCCACCTAAAGCGGCTTGGCCATTAAAAGGTTTAATGATCCAACCTTTTACACCCGCTGCTTTGCCGCGCTCTTTCATGCTCGGGTCGCTCTCGGTTGTGAGCATAATAATGGGTAGTGAAGAGTTGCCAGCAGCGCGCACCTTCTCACACATGGTTAAACCATCCATGCGTGGCATATTGACATCGCATATCACTAATTTTAAGCCGCCATCCGCTTGTATTTTGCTTAAGCCGTCTTGTCCGTCACAGGCGGTATCAACATTAATACCTTGTGACGCCAAAAAACCACTCACTTCGTTGCGTACCGTTGCGGAATCATCAACCACTAAAACTTCAGCCATGTCTCGCCCTCCAATTAGGCAATTTTTAACAATTTAATTAACCGTAAAGTTTGCCGGCTAGGCCCTTACTACCGGTTTAGGGGCGCGAACAAAACGTCATCGCGCCACCACTAAAAAAATTCTAGCTCACCTGCGCCTTCTTGCTCGGTAAATCGTGAATCATCGAGGTCAAGCTCGACATCTTGCTCACTATATACAAACACACTGCCGGCAAGAATGGCCGTTCCGCCGTGTTCAAAGCGCACGTGGCCTTCAAACTTCAAGTCGTCATTGTGCATATCCTTAAGCGTTGTAGTTGCCGACAGTACACAAGGGGTGGACATCCCAAGGTGGTCGAAGCTTTCGTAACACAAGCGCTTTGCTTCGCCGCAAAAGCGGTTACCCATTTCCAGAAAATAGGCGTCTAATTCTTCGCGATCAATCGCCGCAATCACCGGCGTGCCCTCGTCGTTGTTTGACTTTTTAATCACTCCCCGCACGAGTGCGTCGTCTCGGTAGTGCAACAGGAAGGTCACACGAAAATCTATCCCCGAGATCGTTAACATAATTCGGGATAGTTTAATTTTGGATAACTCATCGTCACTAGCGATCGACTCCATAAGGCTGCCAGCGGCGAAAATATCGCTGGCAGCCGACTGCAGCGAATGGCTTAACACCTTGTTAAAACAATCCTTGGATCGCGTGGACAGTGCCATAACAACTCCTACAGCTGAATCTGATTCAATCGACTGGAAAAATTATTGATGGCGGTCAATATCAGTTGGCTACTCGCTTGAATATCTTGAAAGGTTGATATGGTAATGACTTCGTTTTTCGACAAGTGAGATTTGTACTCATTATTCAAATCCTCCGACTTAACGGCGAGCGATCGAACCTCGTCTGCAACAACGGCAAAACCACGGCCGTACTCCCCGGCCCTCGCCGCCTCAATGCTCGCATTGAGTGCCAAAATAATCGTTTGCTTCACGATGGTGCTGAAATCTTCGTTTTGCGCTTGCATCATTTTGTTGTGATCAATAAGCGAAGTGAGCTCAAGATTCCATCGCTCAAAGGTCATCAGCAACTCTTTCAGGCGCGCCATTTCTTTGAATAGCCCCTGGAGTATCGCCTCGTTTTGGTTTTGATGGTCTTGGAAGTGGGTTAGCTCGGACTGTGATTCATTCAGCTGCTGCTGTAGCGAGCTTGCGCGTGCGGCTAACTCGTCGAGTTGTCCGCGCAAGTCGCTATTGTGGTGCTGCAGCTCGGCAACTTCGCGTTGCGCGCAGCTGGCCGCGTCAGCCGAACCCGATGCCTGCACCAAGGCGGCTTCGAGCTCGTCAATCCGGCATTCGAGCTGTACGCTCTGCGCGTCCTTTTCGCGCAACGCCGTGTTAGCCTGTGCGGTCTTTAGTACAAATACGGTATTTGTTGCCAAGAGCCCTGCAACTAGCGCAATTAAGAGGTAAACCATAACCACAGCCATCAATAAAAAAACGAGTTACTTTTGAGTGTAGTCGAATTTTCAAAAGGTGATTAACAGGGTTAAAAAATGGTTCGCCGGTTGGCCTAAAGTCAGTCGAATAAGCCTTCCATCGATAAATAGCGCTCGCCGGTGTCATAGCTGAAGGTGAGCACCTTGGCGCCAGCCGGTATTTCACTCAAGCGTTCGGCAACTGCGGCTAGGCTAGCGCCGGACGATACCCCGAGGAATAGGCCCTCTTTGCGAGCCGCCTCGACACACATGGCAAACGCAGCTTCTTCGCTAACGCTTTGCGTGCCATCGAGCAGTTGGGTATTTAGGTTGGCTGGAATAAAGCCCGCTCCGATGCCTTGCAGCTTATGCAAGCCCTTTTCGCCGCCACTGATAACCGGTGATTTTTCGGGTTCGACAGCAATCACTTTCAAATGGGGGTAAGCCGCCTTGAGGACTTCGGCACACGCGGTGATATGGCCTCCCGTGCCGACCCCAGTGATGATGTAATCCAAGCCATCGGGGAAGTCTTGCAAAATTTCTTGCGCCGTCGTTTTACGATGAGCGTCGATATTAGCCGGGTTTTCAAACTGCTGGGGTAGCCAAGCGTTGGTCGATTGCTCGAATAGCTCTTTAGCTTTATTGATAGCGCCACCCATGCCCTGCTCTTTCGGTGTTAACACCAATTGAGCGCCATAGGCTTTCATGATTTTGCGACGCTCTATGGACATAGACTCTGGCATAACCAGCACTAACTTATACCCTTTAACTGCTGCTACCATCGCTAAGCCTATGCCGGTATTACCCGAGGTGGGTTCGATGATGGTTGTTGCTTGATTCACCAGACCAGCCCGCTCAGCCTGCTCGATCATTTCTAAAGCGATGCGGTCTTTGATGCTGGCACCTGGGTTAAAACGCTCTACCTTCATCCATACTTCGCAGTGGTCACCAAACAAATGATTGATTCGCACGTGGGGCGTATCGCCGATAGTTTCGAGAATATTGTTGTATTTCATAGGGGCTCCTATAGATTGGGGTCGTCAGTTTGCTGGCAGCTAAGACTGTGAGCTTACAATAGGGTAAAAGTTACCATTACGCCCAATGTATCAAGAAGTTTAATGGCCGTCAGGTTTAACGCCCAAGCCACGCTTCGGTTTTATTTCCGTTTAGCACGCAGCTATTTATTAATTCACGTAACTCAATTCTAATTGACGTAACTTAATTTTAATTGACACAGCTTAATCGATGAGCCGATTTTCGTTGCATAAACATACTGTTCAGCGTTGACTAAACACCCCAAAGCCCATAAAGTTACCTAATGCATACACTACACAACCCTGTCGCCCAGCAGTTTATCGAACAAATGGGGCATATTACCCAAGCCGATGGCCTGCCGCGTATTGCGGGGCAAATCTTGGGATTACTGTTACTCGAGTCGGAGCCGCTAAGCTTTGCACAACTTGCCATACGTCTTAAGGTTAGCCGCGGCAGTGTGTCGACCAATACACGCTTGCTGGAAAGCTTGGGCGTGGTAACACGAAGCACTCCGCCAAACCAACGTGGCGACTTTTTTCGGCTATCTGAAGCGCCCTACAGCAAGTTGCTTACCGGCATTACCGAACGCATGGAAACATCTAAAGCCGTGGTCGAAGCCACGCGCGCCACCTTACCCCAAGAAATGACTGCCGCCCATGCACGACTGGCCGAGTTAGGGCATTTTTACCGCTGTTATCTCGACAGCACGCGCACGTTGATTCAACAGCTGGAACACCCGCGACCCGAAGCCACTGACGAGAGGAGCAAGTAGCTTGCATCCTAAAACGAACTCAATCAGGGTTTAAATCAGGCTTAACTGACTTTAAGGCTGCGTCAGTGTCTATTTAACATCACAGCCATTAAGCAAGGGTTTATGCACCTTCACAAGCAACGGTAATACGGACTCACACCATGAAAAAATCATACGTTATCGCCATTGTGATGTCTGTGGTGATCACCCTTTGGATGCTAAGCGGGCTGTTCAAGCCCGAGCAGGCGAGCGAGCCTGCCACCTCGACCGACGCAAAGACTTTGATGCGAGTTCAGGCCCAAATTCAGCAGGCCCAGCCCGTACAACTGAGCTTAAAGGTACAGGGGCAAGTAGAGCCCAATCGCGCCGTCACTATCCGCTCGGATATCGCCGGTCGTATCGCCGAGGTGCTAGTCGAGGAAGGCGCTTGGGTTAAAGCCGGAACCCTAGTGGTTCGGCTGGATATAGAGGATCGACAAATCCAGTTAGCGCAAGCACAAGCGATGCTGACGTCCAAGGAGCAAGCCTATAAGCGGGCCAAAACATTAGAGCGCTCTAATTTTCAGGCCAAAAGCGCGATCGAAGATGCCTTTGCCGCATTTAAATTGGCGCAAGCGTCGGTCGCGCAAATAAATCTTCAAATCCAAAAAACAGAGATCCGCGCGCCGTTCGACGGCATTATCAATGCTCGTCACGTAGAGCAAGGCGGCTATGTCGCCGCCAATGGTGAAATTGCCAGCTTTGTCGACAACAACCCATTGGTGGTTGTCGCACCAGTTTCCCAGCAAAACATTCAACAGCTATCGACAGGCGCCGTGGCCGAAATCAGCTTTGCAACGGGTCTGCAAGCGCAAGGCACCCTGCGCTATATATCACCGGTCGCGCAAGCGAGCACACGAACCTTTAGAGTTGAGCTCGCGGTCGACAACAAAGACAACCGCACACCCGCCGGTATCAGCGCAGAGGTTAGCATCCCAACCCAAGAAGTGACCGGTCACTTTGTTTCACCGGCAGTTATCAGCCTCGACGACCGGGGTCAAATGGGCATTAAAACTGTGAACGAAAGCGACCAAGTCGTTTTTAACCCCATCACCATTATAAATGCGACCAGTCAAGGTGCTTGGGTTAAGGGTCTGCCCGAAAAAGCCACCATCATCACCGTTGGGCAAGGCTTTGTGGAGGCCGGTGCTACCGTAAGCGTCGAGCTTAAGCCAAGCGAAAATGGGCCTTCTGTGCCCGCCAACGACGCCACGCGTGCGAGCTTATCCCATGAATAAGCTGATAGACGCCGCGTTTAGCCGCAGCCGCACGGTCGCCCTACTGTTTGTAGTCGTGTTGATCGTTGGGGTTAGCGCTTATCTGACGATCCCTAAAGAGTCAGAGCCGGATATCGACATCCCCATGGCTTACATCTCGGTAACTTATGAGGGCATAGCCCCAGAAGACGCCGAGCGGCTGTTAGTCCGGCCACTCGAAAAAGAGCTGCAATCGATTGAAGGTTTAAAGGAGATTCGCTCAGTCGCGGCTGAGGGCTATGCCTCCGTTACGTTGGAATTTGATGCTGGCTTTGACGCCGACACAGCCCTCCAAGATGTTCGCGAGAAAGTTGATCTCGCGCGGCCAGAGCTGCCCCCCGGCAGCGACGAACCGCGCGTTATGGAAGTGAATATCGCTTTATTCCCCGTGCTAACAGTGGTGTTGTCTGGCCCCATTCCAGAGCGCTCGTTGGTGAACATCGCCCGCAACCTCAAAGATGATATAGAAAGCTTATCGGGCGTGCTCGAGGTGGATATCGGCGGCGACCGAGAGGAAGTGCTTGAAGTTATCGTCAACCCTTCAGCCCTAGAGGCCTATAATATTTCGTTTACCGAGCTGTTTAATTTTGTGCAACAAAACAACCGTTTGGTGGCCGCCGGATCCTTAGACACCGGTGCTGGGCGCATGGTCTTTAAAGTGCCCGGTGTAATCGAAAGTATTGAAGACCTTGCCACGCTGCCGGTAAAAGTTGACGGTAGTACGGTGGTCACTTTTGAAGAGGTGGCAATGCTGCGCCGTACATTCAAAGACCCTTTCAGCTTTGCCCGCATCAATGGCCAGCCTGCGCTAGCGCTTGAAGTATCAAAACGCAGTGGCGCCAACATTATAGAAACCATAGAAGCCGTTAGACACCTAGTGAGCGAAGCCCAGCAGGATTGGCCCGAATCGGTATCGGTTAACTACTTGCAGGACAAATCCGAGCGAATTCGCACCATGCTCGGCGACCTCGAGAACAATGTGCTCACAGCCATTATTTTGGTAATGATTGTGATTGTGGCAGCCTTAGGCGTGCGCCCTTCTATCTTGGTGGGTTTGGCGATTCCCGGCTCGTTCCTCGCGGGCATGATGATACTTAAGTTTATGGGCATAACGCTCAATATGCTCGTGCTGTTTAGCCTCATACTGGTTGTCGGCATGCTAGTTGATGGTGCTATCGTGACCATTGAATTGGCCGATCGCAAAATCGCCGAGGGCTCGTCACCTAAAACCGCCTTTGCCGATGCCGCCAAACGCATGGCTTGGCCGATTACCGCTTCAACGGCAACCACACTCGCGGTATTTGTACCTTTACTGTTTTGGCCGGGCATGGTCGGTGAATTTATGAAATTCCTGCCCATCACCGTCATTATCACGCTAATGGCCTCGCTGGCGATGGCGCTGATTTTTATCCCCGTGGTCGGTGCTGCACTGCACCCCAAGCACACCAAAACGCGCGCAACAAACCAAGCTAGCGCCGCAATCAAAGCGGCTGAAAGTGGCGACCTTAGCCGTATTTCGGGTTGGGTTGGACGTTATTTATTACTCTTAAACATTTTACTGCGCCACCCCGGCAAGACCCTTGCTGCGGCAATTTTAGCGCTCATTGGCGGTTACAGTGCTTACATCGTACTAGGGCGTGGCGTTGAATTTTTCCCGGCGATTGAGCCAGACTTTCTACAGGTGCAGGTGCAAGCGCGAGGAGACCTCTCAATTTTCGAACGCGACCAACTCGTTCGCCGTGTTGAGCAAAAACTGCTTGATATCCCAGCGCTCAAATCCGTGTATGCAAGAACCTACGGTGCCGACGCTCAAACCGATGGCAATATGCCAGCGGATGCCATTGGCGTCATCCAGCTGGAACTCATTAACTGGCGCGAACGCGCGCCAGCTGAGGCGATTATTCCCCTACTGCGAGAAAAAGCTGCTGGCATTGCCGGCATAAAAGTGCAGGTTCGAGAACAGGAATCTGGCCCCTCTCAGGGCAAACCCATTCAGCTCGAAGTGAGCGGTCGGCACATGGCCAGCCTCGATGCCACCGTGGCTCGCTTGCGCGAGGCTTTCGACGAAATGCCCGAGCTAGTAGATATCGAAGATTCGCGACCACTTCCCAGCATCGAGTGGCGCCTTAGGGTAGACCGGCAAAAGGCCGCGCAATACGGCGCCAATATTTCACTTCTTGGCAATGCCGTCACCATGATCACCAACGGTGTTCTATTGGCAGAATACCGCCCAGACGACGCCGAAGAAGAGCTGGAAATACGCCTGCGTTTTCCCAAGAGCGACCGCAATTTGGAGCAATTAGGTCAGCTGCGTGTGCCCTCCGCCAACGGCCCCGTTCCCATTAGCAATTTTGTTACTTTTACCCCAGCACAAAAAACTGGCGTCATTAACCGCACCGATGGCCGGCGCACCATGATGATTAAAGCTGGGGTAAAACCCGGCGTGTTACCTGACGATCAAGTTAATCGCATAAAAGCACTCTTGCAAAACGCGACAATTCCAAGCGATGTTACCGTCAGCTTTAAAGGCCAAGACGAAGACATGCAAGAAACCATGGTGTTCTTGGTAAATGCCTTTCTCTCTGCCATTTTCCTCATGGTGATTATTCTGGTTACTCAGTTTAATAGCTTTTACCAAGCCTTTTTAGTGCTCAGCGCCATTGTGTTCTCAACAGCTGGGGTTTTGCTGGGTTTATTGATGACTGGGCAAGCCTTTGGCGTGGTGATGGGCGGCATCGGCGTGATCGCGCTTGCGGGCATTGTCGTTAATAACAACATCGTATTAATCGACACCTACAACGATCTCAAGCGAAAAGGGCTCGGCGCGCACGAAGCCATATTGCGCACTGCCGCGCAACGGATGCGGCCGGTATTATTAACCTCGGTGACCACGGTGCTCGGCTTGATGCCAATGGTGTTCGCCCTGACTATCGATATCGTTGGGCGCGACCTTTCGCTTGGTGCACCTTCGGCCCAGTGGTGGACACAGTTAGCCAGTGCCATCGCTGGCGGGCTGACCTTCGCCACCGCACTGACCCTGCTGCTGACGCCTTGTTTGCTTATGCTCGGCGAAAACGTCTCAACGTGGCGCCGCAACTTAGGTAAAAATAACGCCGTTGAGCAAAAGCAAACCCAGACGGAGCCCAGTACTTCTTAAATATGAGCGCTGGCCCTCGGTTTTATAACAGTGCCTGCTGGACAGAGCGCTATAGGGATTGCCAAGCTGTGCCCTAAAGCGGTACGAAGGGGGGGAAGACAAAACACCCGCAGCGATTATTGAGCAAGCGCTGCGGCAACCCAGCTGTTCTGAGCGCAAAAAGCAGCCGACAATCAACATTTGGGCGAAGCAATAAGGCGCGAGCTCATCTATGCTTGCAATGGACCAATGGCCTTAAGGCAAGCGCTTGCAGGTCGGCGCGACACGGGTGAAACCATTTAATTGAGCGCCGGTCCTAGGTTTGCTTGCCAAGCAAGTTTACTATATGTTTTACGAACTTAAGGTGCATCCAGCGATACCTTAGCGGACGTATTATCATCCGTGGAATCGCATTATCGTCCGCTGGAGCGCTAGAGCATAGGCCCGTGCCATGGGCTTACATTGATGGTAAATAGGCAAACTTACTTAGCGCCTCACAATAGGTAATCAATCTCAGGGGTAATATTTTGTTAAAACAGCTAATCGTTATTGGGTTCCTTTTTGGGCTAAGTTTGGACAGCGCCGCCCTTTCGGCGGACAAAGCGATCGAACCGACCAAAATGCAGTCCGTCACCACGCGCAAGCTGGTCGAGATGCTCAGCAGCCGCCATTACCGCGAGCAACCGGTTGACGACGCGTTATCTCAGGCATTCCTCGAAAAATACCTATCGAGTCTCGATCCGGCGCGGATGTTTTTTTTGGCCTCGGATATCGAAGAATTCCTAAAGCACAAAAACAAATTCGACGACGACTTTAAGTCTGGCGACCTCACCTACGGCTTCACCATATACGAGCGTTACCGCCAACGGCTAGCCGACCGTCTTGAAAAAGTCGTCGCAACGCTGAGCGACCCAAAGGTTAAGTTCGCCTTCGACAAGGACGAAGATGTCGAGCTCGATCGCGAAAGCTCTCCGTGGCCCAAAACGGACAAGGAGGCTGAGGAGCTGTGGGATAAACGCCTACGCCTTAGCCTGTTAAACCAAAAACTGTCGGGCAAAGACCCCGACAAAGCCCTAGAAACCCTGTTAAAACGCTACCAAAACCAACTAAAACGCGTTTCACAACAAGGTTCTGCAGATGTCTACGAGTCGATGATTAACTCGCTGACACTGCTGTACGACCCCCACACAAACTACTTTTCGCCGCGCACCTCGGAAAACTTCAATATTAATATGTCGTTGTCGCTCGAAGGCATCGGCGCGGTACTGCAATCAGAGGACGAGCACACGAAAGTGGTGCGTTTAGTGGCTGGCGGCCCCGCGCACAAACAAGGCCAGCTGAAGCCAGCGGATAGAATCGTCGGGGTTGGGCAAGGCGAAAAAAGCGAAATCGTCGATGTCGTCGGCTGGCGCCTCGATGAAGTCGTCGACCTAATCCGCGGCAAAAAAGGCACCACTGTGCGCCTTGAGGTGCTCACCGAAAAAGACGTGACTAAATTTGTCTCCATCAAGCGCGACCAAGTTAAGCTCGAGGATCAGGCGGCGCAAAAAGCGGTTATGACCATCGAAGAAAACGGCAAAAAACACAAAGTCGGCATCATCGACATCCCCGCGTTTTACATCGACTTCAAAGCCGCCCGCTCGGGCGACCCTAACTATCGCAGTACCACTCGCGATGTGGCGCGGTTAGTTAGCGAGCTTAAAACCGAGGGCGTTGAAGGCATTGTACTGGACTTACGCAATAACGGTGGCGGGTCACTGCAAGAAGCCACCCAGCTGACCGACCTGTTTATCGACCAAGGTCCTGTTGTGCAGATTCGCAGCTCAGATGGCCGCGTAGCCCGCGACCATCGCGCCTATTCCACCGCACTTTATACTGGCCCCCTAGTGGTGATGATCAACCGCCTCAGCGCATCGGCCTCGGAAATTTTTGCCGGCGCCATCCAAGACTACCAGCGAGGCTTGGTCGTTGGCAGTCAGTCCTTTGGCAAAGGCACTGTGCAATTGCTAACCCGTTTGCCCGAAGGCGAGCTCAAGCTCACCGAGTCTAAGTTTTATCGAGTGTCAGGTGAAAGCACGCAACACCGTGGCGTTGTGCCCGATATTAAAATGCCGGTTATGGTAAACCATGAAGAGGTCGGCGAGTCGGCTTATGACAATGCTTTACCCTGGGATACCATTCACGCGGCCGCGCACGCACGTTACTTTGATTTTTCCAATATTTTACCATCGCTGATCAAAAAACATGATTCGCGCATTCAAAGCAATCCGGATTTTATTTTTATAAACGAGCAGTTTGCGTTAAGTAACAAAAACCGTGATCGCACCCATGTGTCGTTAAATGAAAAGCGCCGTAAAGCCGAGAAAAAAGCGCTCGAGGAAGAGGCCTTAGCCATCGAAAATAAGCGCCGAGCCGCAAAAAAACAAACCGTGTTTAAAGATGTGCAAGCCTACAAGGACTTTCAAGAAGCTGAAGAAAAAGAGCGCGACGCCAACTATGGTAGCAAAGAAAGCCAAATCGATATCAAGGACGACGCACTACTGACCGAAGCCGGCAATATCGTTCTCGATTTAGCAAACGCACTGTATAACGAGGCTATAGCCATCCAAACGCCGCTCAAAAAGAGCGCGCAGTGATCCGCTAAAGCGCTGCTCACTATAACCAAGGGCCACCGCAAGGTGGCTTTTTTATTGTTTACTCTCAATGAGTTAAAAATAAGTGTACTCCGTATGAAAGTCATTTCGTTTAACGTTAATAGTGTGCGCATGCGCCTTCACCAGCTTCAGGCGATTATCGACAGCCACCACCCGGATGTTATCGGCCTGCAGGAAACCAAAGTCACCGACTGCGACTTTCCCTTGGCAGAAATCCAAGCCATGGGCTACAACGCAATTTTTACCGGGCAAAAAACCCATTACGGTGTTGCCCTACTTATAAAAGCGCCTCATACCTACGATACGGTTGTTAAGGGTTATAGTGAGGATACTGAGCTAGATCAAAAACGCTTTATTGGCGCGCGCGTGCAACTGTGCGGCGGGCAATCTGTCACCGTACTTAACGGCTATTTTCCGCAGGGTGAATCGCGAGACCACCCAACAAAATACCCTGCAAAAGCCAAGTTTTACCGCGACCTTCAAGCACATCTCAGCGCCCATCACACCAGCACTGATAATCTTATCGTGATGGGCGATATGAATATTTCTCACCAAGATATCGACATAGGCATTGGTGAGGACAACCGCAAGCGATGGCTTCGAACGGGTAAATGCAGCTTTCTTCCCGAGGAGCGCGATTGGTTGCAACAGCTGCTCGACTGGGGCTTAATTGACACCTATCGACACCAACACAAGGAAAGTTCCGATTACTTCAGCTGGTTTGATTACCGTAGCAAAGGGTTTGATCGAGAGCCTAAACGCGGGCTGCGCATCGACCTTATCCTAGCCACCGCGCCATTGATTGAGAAATTGCAAAATACAGGGATTGACTATGCCGCTCGGGCAATGGAAAAACCCTCGGATCACTGTCCTATTTGGGCGGAATTCTCGTAAAGCCCAAATCGACATTTAGCCATCTTACTGACAGCGTTACTTTTACTGCTATGCCTTCACCACAAGAGACACCCAAAACACAGCTGCCCTTTGGGCACTGGCCATCCCCGCTAAGCGCACAAACGCTAGCAAGCGGCAGCGCACGCTACGGGGAGCCCAAAATAGTCACCGGCGGAATTGTGTGGCCGCAAACCCTCCCAGAAGACGCCGGTCGTGCGACACTCATGTTCAGCCCATTTACCGATAGCTCGATGCGCTCAGCGAATGCCTCCCCTAGCGGTGATGGCGAGCCAATAGCCCTATTGCCCGCACCGTGGAATATTCGCTCCAAGGTGCACGAATACGGTGGCGGCGCCTATGCGCTTGATGACGTAAAACAACGACTCTACTTTGTTAACGCTGACGACCAACAAATTTATCGGTATGACCTGCACGACAGCGGGCCACCACAACCGGTAACCGATCGGCCACTCAGTCGCTTTGCCGATTTGGTTTTGCACCCGTTTGGGCAGTGGCTTTTTGCCGTACGCGAGTGTTTCGATAGCACAGACAACCAGCACCCAGCGGCGAGCATCGTGGCGATCGATTTACGCCAAGAGGCCGAGCCACCAATAGCGCCTCGCGTTTTGGCCAGCGGAGAAGATTTTTACGCAGCTATTACTGTATCGCCCAGCGGCGAAAAAATCGCGTTTATTTCTTGGTGTCACCCCAATATGCCTTGGGACAACACCCAACTGTGGCAGTTGCAATGGCACTGTGATGGCACCTTTGAAAAGGCGCGGGTTTTGATTGATTCGTTATCTGTGCCAGCCGCCAGTCAGTCTATAGTGCAGCCCAAGTATTCGCCCAACAACGAGCTTTACTACGTTAGCGATAAAACCGGTTGGTGGAATATTTATGCTTATGCACAACAAAGTGATAAGCAGCTACCCATTGTCGCCATTGAGGCCGAATGCGCGACACCCCAGTGGACGTTCGGAA
>DATBNJ010000319.1:0-2020 GCA_036554385.1 Marinagarivorans sp.
ATTATACATAGAAATCAAGGTCTTCCTGCTTTTTCAGCAAATCGCGCATGGTGTAGGAGTCTTCACCAAAGAAGTAAATCAACCCCCAGTGGGTACCAAAAGCCGTGCGCTTGGTTACGGTTTCTTCAACCGGCGGCGTCAACTCGTGGGACTCGAAATAAGGGTGATCTTCCGTCTCTTCCGGTATTTCCAAACGGCTGACGACGCGGCGGCGTGGATAAACGCCAAAGCAACCGGCATGGCCTTTGGCATCGACTACCTCTTTAGGGAAGAAAGCTTTAATTTCTTCTTCGGTGGTTTTCGGGTCAAAGGACATAATCAACGCCTGATAGGCATTAAAGCCGTAGGCGCGCTCAAGTAGCTCAAACACTTTAAAGCCCGGCGGACGATAGGCCACCTCGCCAAAATACATTTCGCCATCGCTGGTGACAAAGTATTCCGGGTGCACAAAACCAAAATCAATATCAAAGGTTTTAATCAACTTTTCGATTTGCTTAACAATTTCTGGCCTGTATTTTTCCAGCTCGGGCGTGGCCGGTACAAATACCGAATAACCCAGAGTGACATATTCAGAAATATTCAAAAAGCTGATTTTGCCGTTGTGTATCCAGGCCTCGACAGCAAACTCCCAACCGTCCAGGTGCGATTCCATCAGCACTGGAAACTCTTCGTCGGGAATAGAATCCACCTCGTCGGGAGTGCGAATAACCCGGTGACCCAAACAGCCGGCTTTATCAAAAGCCTTAAGGTGAATAGGATCGTTGGGATCACCGTCGAGCTTCAACAGTGTCTGGTTAACGCGCTTGAGAAAACGCACCACGTCTTCTTTATCGTGTGCCTCTTCAAATATCCCCACGCGAATACCGCCTAGCTGCGCGCGTCTTTTCATCAGCGCTTTGTCGCGCAATAACATCGCCTGACCGAATAGGCGCGGGTTATCCATCAGTACCGAATTAATGGCACCGGCCCACTCCACGGTTTCTTCAAACAGGGGAATCGCCACATCTACACCCATCTCTTTCAAGGTTTGCGCGATTTCCATGGAGCGATCATTGAGACGCTCGAAATTCCAGGGAACGTAGGGAATGTTATGTTCTTTGCAATAAGGCTCGGCCCAGTCGGGCGCGACTACAACATAGCGTCGGTCAAATTTGTCGGCAGCCTCTACAGCGGCCAGGCTCCATCCCAGAAGCGCTACATAGCCTTTGTCGGGGTTGGCGTTATGTGCATTGGGTTTCGTCATCTGCAGTACCTCCAGATACAAGCTTGAGACTTAAAAACTCGGCATAAACATAGACTGTGTCTATTGGTATGAATGCTGAGCCCATCTAATCTACACGCTTAGGCGGTCAGTTAAAAATGCAAACCTGGGCGCGCTGAGGCGCAAAACGCGTATTAGCCTACCTGTGATGGATAAAAGCGACCCGAAGCTTTTTTAGAACCTTTAGTTATATAAGCATAAATGCGCCATCCAGGGGTTATTTCACGGCTTTACAAGTTGCCACACACAGACGCTACCGCACTTCTACGGCAAAATGCTAAGGTATGCGCTCTCTGTGACAGGATGCGCTAACGATGAATAACCCATACCTTCCTCGCTGTCTTCAAAACCTTATCTGGGCATTAACTCTGCTGTTGAGCGCCCATGTTTACGCCGCCCCCACCGTGGCCATTCCAGCGCCTCTTGAGCTCTGGCAAGATTGGGTGCTGTACGAGCATCCAGAACTTGAGTGCCCGTTTTTTCACAGCAATAGCGAACGTTTTTGTCACTGGCCCGGTAAACTCAGCCTGGATGTTACAGACTCACAATTAACCTTCACCCTGCAGCTGCAGTTGTATGCCGATAGTTACTTTACCCTGCCCGGCGACCACGAGCACTGGCCCGAGCAGGTTATGGAAGGCGGTAATCGACTTACCGTTGTCGACCACAATGGCACTCCCGCAGGCTTCTTAACGGCGGGCGAGTACACCATTAGCGGGCAGATAAACTGGCCAAAAATGCCCCGCACCTTGCGCCTTC
>DATBNJ010000352.1:0-26146 GCA_036554385.1 Marinagarivorans sp.
TTGGCCCGCCCCCACCTTCCGGTGCAACCCAGGTAATATTTTGCGCGGGATCTTTGATGTCGCAGGTTTTGCAGTGCACGCAGTTCTGCGCGTTAACTTGGAACACCGGCTCCCCATTGCTTTCTACCACTTCGTAAACACCGGCTGGGCAATAGCGCTGAGCCGGCTCATCAAACAGCGGCAGGTTTTTTGCGATCGGGATATTTTTATCTGCAAGTTGCAGGTGACTCGGCTGGTCTTCTTCGTGATTAGTGTTAGACAGGAATACCGACGACAACTTGTCGAAACTCAATACACCATCGGGCTTGGGATACCTAATGGCCTTTGATTCACTGGCAGGTTTTAAGCTCGCGTGATCCGGCGTAGGGTCGGCCAGAGTCCAAGGGAGTTTGCCGGCAAAAATATTGAGATCGATAAAGGCATAAGCACTGCCAAGCACATTTCCCCAGCGGTGCTGCGCTGGGCCAAAATTGCGCTGGGCATAAAGCTCTTTGTAAGCCCAAGAAGCCTTATAGGCGGCATCAAAGCTTGCTAAATCGGTATTTTCGAGGCCTTGCCCCAAGGCCTCGACCACCGTTTGCGCAGCAATCATGCCCGACTTCATCGCCGTGTGAGAGCCTTTAATCTTGGCGAAATTTAAGGTGCCCGCATCGTCGCCGATCAGCAAGCCGCCGGCAAAATGCATTTTGGGCTGAGACTGAATGCCACCTTTGGTAATCGCGCGGGCACCGTAAGCCACGCGCTCCCCGCCTTTTAGATGCACAGCGATATCGCGGTGGTGCTTGTAGCGCTGAAATTCATCATAAGGGCTGACAAACGGATTGCTGTAGGATAAGTCTGTCACCAGACCCACCACAACTTGATTGTCCTCGAGGTGATACAAAAACCCACCGCCATGCGTGCCGGACTCGCTCAGCGGCCAACCAGCGGTGTGCACAACCAAGCCAGGCTGCGACTGAGACTTATCCACCTGCCAAAGCTCTTTTATGCCCAACCCGTAA
This sequence comes from Marinagarivorans sp., assembly GCA_036554385.1. Taxonomy (GTDB): domain Bacteria; phylum Pseudomonadota; class Gammaproteobacteria; order Pseudomonadales; family Cellvibrionaceae; genus Marinagarivorans. The sequence goes on from DATBNJ010000352.1 coordinate 1,002, forward strand.
TGCTGTGGCTCTTTGCCTTCATCGAGATTAAATCGGCTGATTAACGCTTTACCTAAATGGCCGCGAGACCCTTCGGCAAACAGCGTATACTTAGCGTGTAACTCCATACCCGGGGCATAACTGGATTTTTGCTCGCCGGTTTTCCCGATACCCATATCACCCGTGGCAACACCATAAACGGCACCGTCATCGCGATAGAGGATTTCATTGGCGGCAAAGCCTGGAAATATTTCAACGCCTAAGTTCTCCGCCTGCTCGGCGAGAAATCGGCAAACATTGCCGAGACTCACAATATAGTTGCCGTCGTTGTGCAGTGTTTTAGGTACCAAAAAGCTGGGTATCTTTTTACTGCCATCACGATCGAGAAGCAATACGTGATCGGCAGTGACGGAAGTCTTGATGGGTGCAGACAGGCTTTGCCAATCGGGCAATAGCTCATTCAGTGCACGCGCCTCAAGCACGGCACCGGATAAAATATGGGCACCCACCTCCGAGCCCTTTTCCAGCACACAAACGCTGACGTCGGCATTTAGCTGTTTGATGCGGCACGCCGCACTCAAACCGGCAGGCCCGGCACCGACTATAACCACATCGTAAGGCATCGACTCGCGTTCTGGCTGCTCTTGGCTCATGGTTTTTCTCCTGTCTGGCTACAAATTATTGTTGGCATTGACGATTTCGCACCAACGCCTATGGCTTGAGTATAAGAGCAGCTGAACGTTCAGACCAGCACCCTAAAGCTAATGCCGTAGATTCCGGCGCGCTTAGTACAGCGAATGACTCCATAAACCAACGAAAACAGACGCAATGGCTTGATTTGTCATTCAAGGCCCCAACAACATCGCTATACTTAAAAAAGCGCAACTATTCAGCCGCTCACTCAAGTGGGCACTGGTTAATTACTAATTAGCTGCATAGTTACAAATTAGCTGCATAGTTACAAAAAAGCTTACGGGCTTGTTAAAACACGGTTTACCTTGGCAACACGGGCCGCTAGAACTTTTTTACGACGTGTAGCCCACTGTGGGATCTACTAACTTTACCATTAACCCGTTAAGCTGACCGGTAGCACAGTCAAACCACTCACTAGGAGCTCACCTGCATGAAAATACTTGTGCCTATTAAGCGCGTCGTTGACTACAACGTCAAAGTGCGCCCAAGCGCCGACGGCACTGGCGTGGATATCGCCAATGCAAAGATGTCGATAAACCCATTTTGCGAAATTGCCGTTGAAGAGGCCGTCCGACTCAAAGAGCAAGGTGTTGCTAGCGAGGTGATCGTAGTATCCGCAGGTGACAACAAATGCCACGAACAACTGCGCGCAGCCATGGCACTCGGCGCGGACCGAGCCATCCATATCGATGCGCCTAATTCGCTTGAGCCACTGGCCGTCGCCAAATGCCTAAAAGCGATTATCGAGCGCGAATCCCCTGAGCTGGCCATCCTTGGCAAACAGTCGATTGACGGCGACAACAATCAAACCGGCCAAATGCTCGCCGCACTCTGGGGCGTTGGCCAAGGCACCTTTGCATCCTCGGTTAAAATCTCGGAAGGTGCCACCTGGGTAACCCGAGAAATTGACGGTGGTTTACAAACAGTTAAGCTCAACTTGCCCGCTGTAATCACTACCGACCTGCGTTTAAACGAACCGCGCTACGCCAAGCTGCCCGACATTATGAAAGCCAAGCGCAAACCTCTGGCAACAATTACCTTAGACGAGCTCGGCGTCGATGGCACTGTGCGCGTCACCACGACTAAAACGGCCCCGCCGGCGCAGCGAAAGGCTGGCATCAAAGTCGCGAGTGTTGATGAACTAATCGATAAACTGAAAAACGAAGCGAAGGTGATCCCATGAAAACTCTGATCATAGCGGAGCACGATAACAGCGCCCTAAAAGCCGGAACCTTAAATGCCGTAGCCGCCGCCAACGCGATTGGGAATCCCGTTGATATTCTTATTGCCGGCTTCCAGTGCGACACCGTTACCGAGCAAGCGCAAAAAGTGGCTGGCGTAAGCCAAGTTTTAACCGCCAATGCCGAACACTACCAACATCAATTACCCGAAGAGATTGCGCCACTAATCGTCGCCCAAAGCGACGGCTACAGCCATATTCTGGCCCCTGCAACCACCAGCGGTAAAAACCTAATGCCTCGCGTAGCGGCGCTTTTAGACGTTCAAGCTATTTCTGATATTCAAGCGGTAGTCAGCCCCGACACCTTTGAACGCCCCATTTACGCGGGCAATGTTATTGCCACCGTGCAAAGTAGCGATGCCGTCAAGGTGATCACCGTCAGGGCAACGGCCTTTGACCCTGTCGATAACACCTCGGGTAGCGCCTCGGCAACCTCCATCGAAGCTTTAGCCGCGCTTGGCGTATCGAGCTTTGTCGAAGAAAAAATTGCCGAATCGGACCGCCCCGAGCTCACCGCGGCCAATGTTGTCATCTCCGGTGGACGAGGCCTAGCCAACAGCGAAAACTTTGGTCTGCTGTACGCCCTTGCCGATAAACTCAACGCCGCCGTAGGTGCTTCGCGTGCCGCCGTAGACGCCGGCTTTGTACCCAATGACATGCAGGTTGGACAAACCGGTAAAATCGTGGCCCCAGAGCTGTACATCGCGGTGGGCATCTCGGGCGCCATTCAACATCTGGCGGGCATGAAGGACTCCAAGGTCATTGTCGCCATTAACAAAGACGAGGACGCGCCCATCTTTCAGGTCGCCGATTACGGTTTGGTCGCCGACCTTTTTGACGCGGTACCTGAACTATCAGCAAAACTTTAGCAGCTGCGCGGTGGCGCGCTGGCGTCACCGCACCGCCTGGCGGACCCACCAGCAGCGTCAAGCAACGCTTGGCCTGTCAGTATTTTCAGGTAGAATCCACCCTTCTCATTCAGCCAGTGCGTGACTATGCTTAGCTTTTTTACCCCGCAACTGAAAATACAAAAAAACCGCCAAGTGCTCCGCGATACCGACGAGCGCATGGCCAAATACAGCCGCCGCGGCCTCATGAGCAACTTCGTGATCTTCTTGCTGTGTATGGCCGTCGGTGACTTTGTGGATCAACAGCCCGGGCTGGCCATTGGCCTTTCCATTGGTCTATTAATTACCACCCTTTTGCGGGGCTATCTGCTTTTTCGGTTTGAGGCGCTATACCCTCGAGCGCCTGCGCTATGGCGCACGCGATATTTTTACGCAACCTTGCTCGGCGCAGCTTGGTGGGGTTTCATTGTTGCGCTCGAGACCTTAATTGTCGGCATTAACCACGAGGGGCCACTACTGTGGCTCTATACCATCGTTTTCTTTTCGATGACGGCCAACGCCTTCGCCCCTTACAAACAATTTCTCACGCTTTATCAACTGCTAGGGCTGGTACCGGGTGCTTTTTGTTTATTGTTCATTGGTGAATTGACCGGCGTAATATACGGCGTGGTCGTGTTCTTTTTTATCTGGCTGCTACACCACCAGTGCGAACAAATGGCCGACAACTATTGGGAGCGCTTAGAATCAACGGATTCGCTAGCCCGTAAAACGGAGTCACTCGAGGAAGAAAAGCGCGATACCCGCGCGACGGCGCAGCTCCACAGAGATTACATGCTGCTATTAAAAAAAGAACTAGAGGCCCTGCTAAAGGCCAAGCGCGCGCCGCGCCACGACGATACCGCAAGCGACAAGCAAGCAGAGCCCGAGGCCGCCGAGCCAGCGCAGGTCAGCCCAGTTATTGCGCGGCCCGACGCCGAGCTAAACAAACGCCCCCGCTTGCAACAGCTACACGACAGCGTCAGCGACTTTTATCAAATTCTCACCAAAGATATCGACTTTCAACAAGCGACCTTTAACCCCAAGTCGCTGGTTCAATTTATCATCGCGCAATACACCGAGCAGAGCCATCAAAAACAGCTAGATATCGAGCTTATTTTCTCGCCCAATTTACCGCACTTGGTTTCGGGCGATGCCCAACGTCTCGCGCAAATTTTGCGCAGCATGATGAACGCGATTATCAACCAGCTCGACGACGGCACATTGTTTATCGATGTCGATTATATTCAAGAGCGCGGTAAAGCCGGCGATTTAAGTATTGCGACCAACCACCAACCAAGCGGTCAGCGCACACTCTTTAACGCGCAACAAACGCAAACCACAGGCATTCAATTAAATCTAGAATTGGCGCTAGCCACCGGGCTGGCCGAGGCACAAGAAGGCAGCCTAGACATCACCGCCAACAATCAAGGCACGCAGCTCCGCTATCGCGCGGCCTACCCTAGCCAAACGCTACAAGATGTGCCCGCCGGCTCGATACCCGCGCTCAAAGGCAAGCACCTATTATTAGTCCACGAGAACCCACGGGTTCTCGACTCCAAGCGGCAAGAGCTCAGCCGATTGGGGCTTACTGTTACCACCGAATCACTTTTTAAGCGGGGCTTGTCGACGCTGCGTGCGGCCATCACAAGTAATACGCCATTTTCTGCGGTGGTATTCCATTGCCATGCCGACCCGAAGGCAACCGCCGATTTCAGCCGCGCCTTACTTGCCGAACACGATTGCAAACTCATTCCGCAAATTATTATGGGCTCCGCCCAAGCGAAGACCAGCGAGGTGTTTACCGACCTAGTCAGCGCGCCAAATATCTACTGGATCGACAAGCCAGCGACGACCGACGATTTCAAACAATGCTTTTGGCGCCTATTTAATCAAGACGAGCAACTCACTGAGCAGTCCTCGCTAGACGCCCAGGCTGCCATTGTTGCCGAAGAGAGCACCGAGCAAATCGTCGAACAGTTATCCGCCGCAGGGGTAGCCTGCAAAGGCTTTTCAACGATAAAGGCGTTGCAAGGCGCGCTAGAAAAAGACACCTTTAAACACGCGGTGTTTATTGATAGTGGCGGCAGTTATTGCAACAACTATGAAACACTGCGTGAAATTCAGCCCGACCTGTATATCGCCGCTTGCGATCTACCTCAGTTTGCCCAACAACACCTTGAAAACGGTGCAGACTACTTTATCCCCAGCGAGAATATTGGCAGCAACTTAGCCATCATACTGAAGTCGCTCGACTGAGCCCTGCCTTTTTAGCCCTTTTTCCGGCCGCGGACTTGACTCTAGTTGCATCACGCAATAATGTACTAGCACATGAATACACTCACATCATCTAGCCATCTGCAGGGCAAACTGATTCGGCACCTGAAGTCCGCCAACTCAGACGCCGAAATGGCCGCGATGCTCGAGGCGCTGTTAACGCCGAGCGAGCTTCAAACCATTGCAACGCGCTTGGAAATTGCCCAGTTATTAAAATCGGGCATGACGCAGCGCGATATCGCCAAACAACTTGGCGTTGGTATCGCAACTGTGACACGAGGCTCCCGCGAACTAAAAGCCGGAAAATTTAAGGTTTAACCATGATTCAACCCCATTTAATCCCCCGCAAACCTCACTATTTGCCGGTTGAGGGCGTCGACGATTTTTTTACGCTTTTTAAAAAAATCGAAAAGCATTACTCGACCTGTTTTTTTCTGGAATCACTGGGTGAAGATAGCCATATATCTCGCTATTCCGTTATCGGCTTTGCTCCTCAAAAACTAATCTGGGCACAAGGCAACACCTTGACCATCCAGGACCGTGACGGCCGGTGCGAAGCGCACCAGAGTGACAACCCCTACTCACTACTGCGCGAGCTAATCCCGCAAAACATTTTGGCCCGCAAATACTCGGGCGGCCTTACTGGCTACTTGGGTTACGATGCGATGAATTACTTTGAATCATCACTGAATATTCAAGCCAGCGAGTTTTTTGAAGCTTTTAAATTTGGGCTTTACGAAGACGGCTTAACATTGGATAAAATGACCGGTGAAGTATCGTACTTTTATTACACTGAAAACCGGCTCACCGACATTAAAAACATTATTCAAAGTGAATACAGCGGCGACCAACCATTGCACATCACGCCGCTTGGCGACACCATGTCCCGCGACGACCACGCCGCCGCTGTCGCTAAAGTTAAAAACGATATTGTCGAGGGTAAAATTTTTCAGTGCGAAGTTGGCTTTAAGACGCGCTTTAAAATTGAAGGCGACTGCATCAAGGTGTATCAAGCCTTGCGCGAATCAAACCCTTCACCGCAAATGTACTATTTAAAGTTTGACGAACAAAAAGTGATTGGCGCCAGCCCCGAATTACTTTTTAGGCTGCGCCAAGGCGAAATGGAAACCTACCCCCTGGCCGGCACCACCAAAAGAGGCCAAACACCAGAGGAAGACCGCGAGCTCGCCAAGGTTCTGTTAAACGATCCTAAAGAAATCGCCGAGCACAACATGCTAGTAGACCTGCATCGAAACGATATTGGTCGCGTCGCAAAATTTGGCACGGTGAAAGTTCGAAGCCTAATGGACATTAAGCGTTTCAGCCATGTGCAGCACATTTCCAGTGAAATTGTCGGCATTATGTCTGAAGAACACGATATGTTTTCTGCACTCGCCAGCAACTTCCCCGCCGGCACCTTGACGGGCGCACCCAAAATAGAGGCTATGAAGATCATCAACGCTTTAGAAAGTGATGGCCGTGGCCCCTACGGCGGTGCGGTAGGGCATTTTGGCTTTAACGGTGACTGCACATTTGCCATTCCCATTCGTACCCTGTTTTGCAATGGTAGCAACGCCTATATTCAAACCTGCGGAGGCAATGTTTACGACTCCAACGCGCACGACGAATACCAGGAAATTCAGCGAAAACTCGCAGGTACTAACAACGTGCTTAAAATGTTTATGGCCGCGAGTGAGGAACAATCGTGAAAGTTTTAATTATTGATAATTTTGACTCGTTCACCTACAACCTATATCAATATATTGGCGAGATTCTATCCGAGGCCCAGCACCAAGCGGCCATCGAGACGTTTTCCATTATCGTAAAACGTAACAATGAATTGAGTTTAAGCGACATCAACACCTTGGCGCCTGATCGCATCATTATTTCACCGGGGCCAGGCTCACCAGAGGACCCAGCCTATTTTGGCGTTTGCGCTGAGGTTATAGCTCAACAGGGAAAAACAACGCCACTGCTAGGCGTTTGCTTAGGCATGCAGGGCATTGCACATGTTTTTGGCGGGCACGTAGTTAAAGCACCGCTACCAATGCACGGCAAAACTAGCGTCATTACCCACAGTGAATCTGGCGTATTTTTGAACACCCCCAACCATATCGAAATCATGCGCTACCATTCACTGATGGCCAAAGCGCAAAGCTTGCCAGAGTGCTTAAAAGTTACCGCGGTAGTTGGCGAACACGAAAAAGACTACCTTCGCCACTATAATGAGGGTCGACTCCAGCCAAACGGAGTCGACGATGGTATTGAAATCATGGCCATCGAACATACCGACTACCCAATTTACGGGATTCAATATCATCCAGAATCGTTCGCCACCGAAGGCGGTAAAGAGCTTATCAGAAATTTTTTATTTAACGCCCGCCCGCGCACCAAACACTCAGGCTAAGTACAGGTCACTTATTATGGTGACTGTTTTTTATGGGGACTATTTTTTATGCTGACTCCGCGCAACAGGCTTCAGGATGGAAACATCCCCAAGTTGATGCGCGGAGCACAATAAAACAGTAGCAGGCGGCAAGTAGCTCCCCCCGCCCGCTGCGAGCGGCAATTATTTCTGTGCATCCCGCGAGACTTAAGCCCCCTGCACCATATCCGGCACACGTAAATCCATGTTGTCCCAACCGCTTTTCACTTCGGCAACGAGTCGGCGCGCTTCAGTGACGGCCTCAAGTAATTGTGCATCGTCACGCGCCGTTACAGAAAGACGCTCGATCATATAATCGTAGAGAGAGGCGAGATTTTCGGCAACAGCACCGCCGCGTTCAAAGTCTAAACTTTGACGCAAACCGTTAATAATGGCTTTGAGTTTGGCATTGAGAATATCGCGATTTTCTACATGCCCTGAATGAATGGCCATAATTAAGCTACTTGCGCGCTCGATAGCACCATCCATCAGCAAAGAAATAACTTGATGAGAAGTGAGTTGCTCTGCTTGCTCCTGCATTACGAGGGCAGCTTTAGTTTGTGGGACAGCCATAAACATCTCCTGATGCGCTTTAATCAATAGTGGCAAAAAATTGCCGTTTTTGTTAACTATTATGATTAATGCGAGGAGCGTGCCATGTTCACAAAACGATCTATTCGAGCAAGAATACAACAGGCATGTTAGCGCTGAAAGCACATAGCTTGTGCAATGGCGCTCGCTTGCACCTCCCCTTTTAATAGCTCGACGAGCTTTAACGCAAATGCCATCGCCGTGCCGGGGCCTTGACTGGTGATCAACTCTTTATAGATCGCCACAGGTTCCTCAACGGCGTGCACGCCATGCTCTTCGAGCAACGCCCTAAACGCAGGGTAACAAGTTGCCGAAAAGTTTTTAATAAGCCCTTGTGCGGCGAGCACAACAGCCGGCGCGGCGCAGATCGCTGCCAACCATCGCCTTGAGGCCAGCTGGTCGGCAATAATATCCCGCAACGCTTTGGAGGCCGCCAAATGCTCGGCACCAGGCATGCCTCCGGGCAGCACTACCATATCCCAAGGTCGATTCTGACAGTATTCAATATGGCAATCCGCGGTAATTTGCACGCCTCGCGATGCGGTAATTTTGCGCTCTGGCATCACTGAAGCAACGGAAACGTCGATATCAGCACGACGCAAAACATCAATAATAATGGTTGCCTCCATTTCTTCTGAGCCATCGGCAATTGCAACGAGGACTTTTGTCATACAATACTCCTTAATTTTTGTGTTGAGCCACGCCATGGAATGTCGCCCAAATTGCGGCGCTTGCTGTATAGCGCCTTCAATAAACCGCCCCTATTTTGGCATGCCTAATGGTAAGCGTGCAGGGCAAATCTGCGTACATCTTGATGTAGCGCAGTTTCACTGCAAAATTTGGAGCACCGAAAACTACCCGAGCGTTTGTGCGGGATTCAAAGCGGAGCAGTCAATCTGCGGACAAACCCGCGACGAAGCGCTCGAAACGATTGCAATCTTGGAGGTGATAACTGCGAGCGACCCGTAACGCGCTCTGCCCTGAAAAGCCGGGCACTGCGGCTAAAGCTCAAACCTAGCTGGCGGATCGACGCTATTGAGACTCGAGCACTTGCTTAACAAAGCGCACGCTGAGCTTTTTTTGCATCTGTAAACTGGCAGCATCTAATTGATCTAAGATGCCAAAAAGGTCTTTCATTCGCCGAGGTGCGCGCTTGAGTATGTAGTTGGCCACGTCTTTACTCATCAACATGCCCCGTGCTTTTGCACGCATTTGCAAGGCTTTGGCCTTTTCTTCATCGTTCAACAAGGCGACGCGGTAGATCACACTGCCCAATACACGTGAGGCAAGGTCTGGCAAATTAAATGGCATTGCGGCGGGATTGCTGTGGGACGCCATCAGCAATCGATGGCCATTGTCGCGCAGGCGATTATACAAGTGAAAAAAGGCCAGCTCCCACTCGACCTGGCCCGCCAACAACTCAATATCATCCACGCACACCAACGGCGACGACTCGAGATTGGCGCAAACATCGGCGGGGTTTAAATCCAGTGCGTCGCGCAGCGGCAAGTAGGCAATAGGCAGCCGACTGTGATGCGAGCAGGCTTGCACCAAGTGCGTTAAACCGCAACCTCTCGCCCCCCATATCAGCACACTTAAGTCGCCCCGCCCCAGGCAAAACTGTTGCAACGCTTGATTCACGATGTGGTTTTCCGGTGACACCCAGTAATTAGCAAAGGTGGCGTCGTCCTGTAGCGCAATGCCTAGGCTGAGCTGCTGAGGTGCCGGCTGCTTGGCCGCTCGCGTTCTTGCGTCCGCGGCATCGGTATCGAAGACTTGGCGCTTAGAAGGCATAGCACTCAACCGCTCGGAGAATTTGCGCCATCGTGGTTATCGACCCAACCACAATAACTGTGCGGGGTAGTCTGGCGCACCTAACACAGACTGTGCTTGCAGGTTATCAGGGGGGTTAAGCAGCTGTACTTTGCGATCTAGCGCCAGCGCATCGGCCAATTGCTGCCAGCTACCCGACAACAAAATATGCAGTGTTAGCTCGCTATCGCGTACACCAACTAACGAAACCTGCCGGATCAGTGACTGTTTCTCAAGGTACTCTAAAGCGACACTGTATTGGTGATAATTGTCGACGCCTTGCAAAGCCACCACCTGTAGCAGCTCACTGTCATCCGTTGAATTTTGCACGGCATAACGTTGCGCTAAAAAAGCGACTAACGGGTCAATGCCAAGCGCGCCTAGCTCACCCTCATTAAGGGTGCGGTAATCGTAACTACGCTGTTCGCCGGCGTGGTAAAACTGCCAGGTGGCAAACCACTCGCCGCTGGTTGTCTCGCTATAACGGGCAATTAATACCGTATTCACATCGTACCGCGCCGACGCCGCCAATATGGCTTCATCGTCCAGAGCCCACAAGGATTCGGCGGGCAGCATAAACTGATCATCTAAATCCCAAAGCGGCCACAATATCGGTAAGCCGCGCGCTTGCGCCCGCTCAAAAAGAGCCGCTACCCGGGGGTTTTCCGGATCGGCAATGATTTGCCGGCCGTTTTCAGGGGTGTCCTCGATTGCCCAGATCAGTGTTTGGGGACGGTTGCTGGGCCATACCCCTTGGCCACTGTCTTTTAACAGTGCTCGAACTTTGTCAGGGTCAAAATCGGCCTTTAGCAGGAGTGTAAAGCCCTGTTCGCGCTGTTTTTGTGTGGGCTGGACGTAACGATACTGCTGTACATAAGCGCCGGCATTAGCTTGCGCGATGCGCCCCTGCTCGCTCTCCGGTGCATCAAGGCTACCGGAAACCTTCACCAGCACACTCGCCATCGCCTGAGACAAGGCAGCTTTGCGATCGTTTGCACTCTGACTTGACACAGGTACCTGCGCCGAAAAGTATTCAACACTCGCCCACGCAGGCCATGCCGCGATGCAAAATAGCACACCCAAGATTAACTGCCGCACTCGGTAGCACTCCGTATCTATAGAAAGGGGCGCGATTGTAACAAACCTATGCAGTGGCATATAGCGCCACAACCCCCTTTAGGCTCACGACTTATAACGATGCGCTGCAGCAAGCATCCGCCAAGGGGGTTCAAACGCGATTTTACGTCGGTAAGGCGTGCGAGCGCTGCGCCAATACTGGTAGAATGCCGAGCTTTGCCCGCTGGGCCTCATTCGCAGTTATAGAACCGGACAACATGAGCCAAGACAAACCCCAACTCAGTTACAAAGATGCTGGTGTCGATATTGACGCCGGTGAAGCACTCGTTGAACGCATTAAATCCGTTGCCAAACGCACTCGCCGCCCTGAAGTGCTGGCCGGCCTTGGCGGTTTCGGCGCCCTTTTCGAACTCCCCACGGGCTACCGCGAGCCGGTATTGGTGTCCGGTACCGACGGCGTTGGCACCAAGCTGCGCCTTGCGATGCAGCTCGGCAAGCACGATACCATCGGCATCGACCTAGTCGCGATGTGTGTAAACGACCTGATTGTTGGCGGTGCAGAGCCGCTGTTTTTTCTCGATTACTACGCCACTGGCAAACTCAATGTCGAAACCGCGGCTAGCGTGGTGTCCGGCATTGGCACGGGCTGCGAACTGGCCGGCTGCGCGTTAACCGGTGGCGAAACCGCCGAAATGCCCGGCATGTACGAAGGTGATGATTACGACCTCGCCGGCTTCTGTGTCGGCATTGTCGAAAAATCGGACATTCTCGACGGCAGCAAAGTAAAAGCCGGCGACACACTGATCGGCATCGCCGCCAGCGGCCCCCACTCCAACGGCTATTCACTGATTCGTAAAATCCTCGCTGTGGCCAATGCCGATTTGGCCATGCCGATGGGCGACGGAACGCTCGGCGACGCGCTCATGGCCCCGACTCGCATTTATGTTAAACCCGTATTAGACCTGCTTAAACAGCAACCCGTTAGCGCCTTAGCGCACATTACCGGCGGCGGTTTAATCGAAAACATTCCGCGGGTATTGCCGAACAACACCAAAGCCGTTATCGATGCCACCAGCTGGAAAATGCCCGAAGTCTTCCAGTGGCTACAAGGTCAAGGCAATGTTGCCAGTCTCGAAATGTATCGCACCTTTAACTGCGGTATCGGCATGGTCGTCGTCGTTCCCGCCGAGGCCGCGCAAGCCACCATTGACCAGTTAACCACTGACGGTGAAAACGCGTTTATTATCGGTAGCATCGAAGCCAGCGACCAGACTGACGCTCACGTTGAAATGCACAACGTTCAGGGCTAATCAATGCGCATTGTGGTACTGATTTCCGGCAGCGGAAGCAATTTGCAGGCGATTATTGACGGCTGCAACGATGGGCAAATCAAAGGTCAGGTTGTCGCGGTTATCAGTAACCGACCCGACGTCAAAGGTCTCGAGCGTGCGCGTAATCACGGCATTGACGCCATCACGCTTGATCACCAAAACTTTGAATGCCGTGAAGCCTTTGACCGAGCCTTAGCTGAGCAGATCGATAGCTACGCACCCGACTTAGTCATTCTCGCCGGCTTTATGCGCATACTGACGCCTGAGTTTACCGGCCAGTACTTAGGGCGAATGCTCAACATACACCCGTCACTTCTGCCCAAATACCCAGGCCTGCACACACACCGTCGAGCCCTAGAGGCTGGCGATAACGAGCACGGCGTTACGGTACATTTTGTTACCGCAGAGCTAGACGGCGGCCCGGCCATTGCGCAAGCTCGCGTTAAGGTTTTAAGTCACGATACCGAGGCTAGTTTATCGGCCAAAGTGTTAGCGCAAGAGCACCGTATCTACCCGATGGTGGCCGGCTGGTTTTGTGAGGGCCGACTTAGCCTTAGCAACAATAAAGCGCTGCTCGACGGCCAACCCATTAACCTTCCAAATCGCTAGCTCTCAACCTAAAAACACTGTGCATGCCGTACGTTTGCCACCTCACGAGCCCCTCTTCTACTAGGCTTTGTGAGATATATCTCACAAAGCCTAGTGGTTAACTCGACTTTAAGAACCCGCTAGGTTTGTCCATAATGAGCGCACAAGGACGGGATGGCACGGCAGCCACGGGAATGACAGGACGGCAACTCAGGGATTCGCTCAGGGCGAGCAACCGCATAGGAGCGGCAGGCTAACGGATAACTACACGATGTAGTATCACAGGAGTGACGGAATAAGGGGTGCTTAGCACGGAGCTAAGCCAAACGAGTGAAGGCTAGGACAGCAATCATTGCCAATCGAGGCCCGCAAGGGCCCACGGAAGACAAACAGCACGGACGAACTACAAGGAACGTAGGCGGGAAGCCGATGGAAAGCAAACCCACAGGAAGGGAGAATTAACAAAAGCCAGCTCAATGCAACGTTGAGCTGGCTTTTTTTATGCGTGCTGGCGGCAGCTCCCGCGACAAGCACCCGCCAGACCCACCCATTTGCCATGACCTAAAATGCGTTTTAGCTAGCATGCAGCGCCAATGGCTAGGCTAAAATTACCCCGGGCCACTTAAATGCCCCTCAGCAATACCCCTCAGTTCGCCACGCCGCTGCAAATGCAAAAAACGACAACCTAACAAACATCTTGGCGCAAAACTGCCCAACTTCGCCCTACTGTCATAAAACAGCCACAAAAAGTGCATAGCGTTGCAATACTTTTAACATAATCTGCCGTTTATCAAAGGTAACAAAATAAAAGCGAGGGCCGCGCATGCGCTTACTTGAAAGCATTCACGATTTAGATGTTCAAACCTTCAGCTGGTGCCTGCGCCGTAAAAATCGAGAGCTTGCGGTATTGCTCAGCCGTGGTGTTTCCTACACGGCCAACGGGCCATTTTACGTGCTGGCAGGACTTAGCTTTATGCTGGCCGAGCATTGGAGCCTGGTAAAACTGCTGGCGATTGGCTTTGTCCTAGAGCGCACCCTGTATTTTATTTTCAAAAATGCATTCAAACGCAACCGTCCGCCCGAAGCGATTCCCGGTTATATCAGCGTCATCAAGCCGTCCGATAAATTTAGCTTTCCATCCGGGCATACCTCGGCGGCATTTTTAGTCGCTGTCGCAGTGAGCTGGGCATTTCCCTTTATGGCGTGGATTCTATTTCCCTGGGCAATTTCCGTGGGGATTGCACGGGTTATGTTGGGCGTGCACTTTCCAACCGACACCCTCGCCGGCGCCGCCCTTGGAAGCTCGTTATGCTTACTGCTCATTAGTGCATTACCCGGGGCGCACCTTTTCGGTTTGCACTAATAGGCATAGAGATATGCCGCCAGAACCGATAACGTAAGTGGCTAATTTTGCGAGAATTGAAAATGCGATTCTTTAATTCGATGCTGCGAAACGCCGAAAGTGGCGCTTCAGTATGACAACTCATTAGTAGACGGGTAACATTTTCGGATGAAAATACTTTACGGCGTGCAGGCTACGGGCAATGGCCACATCACACGAGCACGCGCGCTTGCCAACGAATTAAGCAAAGCCAATATCGACGTTGACTATTTGTTTTCTGGTCGCGCAAGGGAAAACTTTTTTGACATGGAAGCCTTTGGCGACTGGCGCTGTCACAAAGGCCTAACGTTTATTCACGAATCTGGGCAGCTAAATATTGCCAAAACCCTGCAAAAAAACAGCATCAGGCGCTTATTCGGTGATATTCGGCAACTCGACCTTGCGCCCTACGACTTAGTGCTCACAGATTTTGAGCCCATTTCCGCTTGGGCGGCAAAACGCCAAAACAAAACCTGTATTGGCGTTGGGCACCAGTACGCCTTTTTTAACGAAGTCCCGAGGCGCGGTGATAATTTTGTCTCGCGTAACATCATGGCGCATTTCGCGCCAGCCGACATCCATTTAGGGCTGCACTGGCACCACTTCGGCCACGCCATTTTGCCCCCCATTGCCGAGGTTCACGAAACCGGTTTGCCGGTCGACGCCAAAAAAATTGTCGTTTACCTTGGCTTCGAAGCGCACGAAGATATCATGCATTTACTCGACCCTTTTAAGGATCACCTTTTTGTCGTCTATGGTCCCTATGCTCGCTACCAAAGCCACGGCCATATTCAGCTAAAGCCGTTGTCGCGCGAAGGGTTTCAAAAGGATTTGTCGACCGCCGGTGGCGTTATTTGCAATGCCGGCTTTGAACTTGCCAGCGAGGCCATTCAACTCGGCAAGAAATTATTAGTAAAACCACTGCATGGGCAAATGGAGCAATTATCGAATGCTCGCGCCCTCGAAGAGCTTCAATTAGGCATGACCATGGACACCCTAAATACCAAATCGGTTCGGCAGTGGTTGACCGGCTTTGAAGCGCAGCGCGTAATTTACCCCAACGTTGCGGAGGCCATTGTGCAATGGTTAAAAGACGCACAATTCAAAGACACCCAAGCGCTTGCGGATGGCCTCTGGGCACAGGTTAAGTCGTTGCCCTCTTACCCAACCGGTAACAAAAAACACGAATATCAGGCCGCTTAAACTGCTGTCAAGCAATCCGACCAACCCAACCGCTCAACCACTGTTTTAAAGGATCCAACAAGCGGCGCCGACACGACAATCCGCTGCCCCGTAACAGGGTGGTCCAACGCTAACTGATATGCATGCAATAGCAGCCGACCGGCCTCGTAGTGGTTGGCAAAGTAATGGTTGTAGTTTGACTTACCATATTTAGGGCAGCCAATAATGGGATGCGACAAATGCTTAAAATGGCGTCGAAGCTGATGTTTTCGACCCGTTATTAAGCGCGCTTTAACCAGCGAAAACCGGCTTGTGGGATAGCGATCAATTCGCGCTGCGACTTCTGCGGTATTTAGCCGCTTAAAATGGGTGATGGCTTTTTGGCCAGGTTTATCGGCACGCGGGTTAGCGCTAAGGGGCTTGCCGCGTTTGCGCTTAAAATCATCGATGGGTTTGAGGTCGTGATCAATAACACCCTGCTCTGGGCAAAAGCCTCGACAGATCAACAAGTAATCTTTGCTCGCCGTGTTTTCTTCCATTTGCCGTTTAATTAAGGCGGCAATAGCAGAGCTTTTGGCAAAAACAATGACACCCGATGTGGGCTTATCCAGACGATGAACAGGGTACAAAAAGCAACCGATTTGATCTCTGAGTCGTTGTAGCAAAAACTGCGTTTCGTGCTTATCGATATTACTTTTATGTACCAATAGGCCTTCCGGTTTATGCACCGCAACAAGCGCGTCGTCTTGGTAGAGAATATCGAGCGCTGGCGAGCCGAGCGAATCCGCCTTGGAGGTAGAATCATTCATGACACACGCGCCAAAAGCCCCGCTGTTACATCCGCCCCCAGCTCCAAACGCTTTATCACCGCTTTTGATGCCGTTCGCGGTTGCTTAATTTTTTAGCATCGCTTTTGCGCAGCAATACATAAGTGGCGCCGTAGCTACCGTGCTGCTTTTGCGCGCTATGAAACGCTAAAACCTCGTCCATTTGTGGCAGCCAATGCGCAACGCAGCTTTTAAGCAATGCCGGCTGCCCTCTGCCCTCGCCTTTACCGTGGGTAATCAGCGCCATGCGCACATCGTTGGCAACGCAGTCTTTTATAAACTGATAAACCAACTGGCGGGCCCGCTCGACATTCAGTTTATGAAGATCCAGACGGGCATCAATTTTGTATTTTCCCATGCGCACATTGCGATAAACACCATGCTGTACACCGGGGCGCATGTAGCTTATTAGCGATAACGGCTCGACCATTTCCACGGGGTCGCCCGACAGTGGATCGTCAGGCTTCTCGACCTCTTGCTGCGCCGCTAAACGGCGCTCTTTTAGAGTATTGTCGTCAACCGTTTTTTTATGCAGATCAACACGAGGCTCGCTGGCAATAGGCGTCACATCTCCGCCCAGCAAATCCATAAACGAATGATCACTCATAGTCACCTCTACTGCGTTACTTTAACCCTTACCCAAACAACCACGCTTTGTCAGCCAAACATTTCGTGCTTTGCTATCGTCTGCCGCCTCAGACAGGTGATTAGGTAAAACGTTTAATCAACCTGCCGAAAACAACAAGGCTAGGCCCCGCTAACGCACGATCTTATAGCAAGGAATGTACTCCTGAGTCGGTATCTTCATGCGTTTTTGCTCAACAAACGCTTTAAGCAGCGCATCCAACGGCTCGATAATGTCCCGCTCGCCGGTAATGTGGTACGGCCCTTTTTCAGCGACGGCTTTAATGCCCTCAGCTTTTACATTGCCATCAACAATGCCCGAAAACGCCTTGCGTAAATTTGCCGCCAACTTGTGTACCGGCTGGTTTTTACTGATATTAAGCGATGCCATGGACTCGTGGGTAGGTTTAAAAGGGCGCTGGAAGTCCTCATCAATGGTCAGCAACCAGTTAAAGTAGTACGCGTCTTGCTTATCGCGCCTGTAAGCTTGAACTATCTCGAGGGCGTCGCGCTGGGCTCGTGCAACCGCCTGTGGGTCATCAATAATAATCTGATAAAGCGATTGCGCCTGTGCCCCTAACGTTTTAGCCACAAAATCATCGATCTGCTCAAAATACCCCGCCGCCTCTTTAGGGCCGGTAAAAATCAACGGAAACGGAATATTTTTATTCGCGGGATTCAGCAAAATGCCCAAAATGTAGAGAATTTCTTCGGCGGTACCCGCGCCCCCGGGGAAAACCACAATACCGTGTCCTGTGCGGACAAACGCCTCTAAACGCTTTTCGATATCCGGCATAATAATCAAGCTATTAACAATAGGATTTGGCGATTCTGCCGCGATAATGCCCGGCTCGGTAATGCCTAGATAGCGGCCGTTTTGACGCTGTTTGGCGTGCGCGATAGCTGCGCCTTTCATGGGCCCTTTCATAGCGCCGGGGCCACAGCCTGTGCAGATATCCAAGCCGCGCAAACCCATCTCATAGCCAACTTTTTTGGTGTACTGGTATTCACTTTCCCCAATAGAATGGCCGCCCCAACACACCACTAAATTACAGCGTTCGTTACTCTTAAACGTGCCAGCATTGCGCAGAATGTGAAACACGGCATTACTGATATGGTCTTGGTTTTCCATATCCAAGGCACAATTGGCATTCAACTCATTATTGATGTACACCAAATCGCGCAACGCAGCGAACACATGCTCTTTGATGCCCGTCACCATCTTGCCATCGACAAAAGCATTGGCGGGTGCGTTAGCAATTTCTAACTTAATGCCGCGCTCTTGCTGAATCAGCGAAATGGCAAAATCTTTGTGCGCATCCAAGACATCTTGAGTGTTGTCCATTTCACTGCCCGTGTTCAAAACGGCGAGTGCGCAGCGTCGAAAAGTTTCGTACATCTGAGTACTGGAGGTTTTAGCTAAGCGCGCGACCTCCCATTGCGAAAGCACGTCGAGGGTTGCATCGGGGGTAATTCGCGTTGTTATTTTTTTCATTTTCGATCCTCGGTTGTTTCCTTATAGTTTAGCCGCCTTATAACCGTTAGCACTAAATCGTTTTAAATGGGCGAGTAAGAATAATCAGTTGCGGAAGCAACAACAAAGCGCCCGATAACGCGGCCAGCATGGCCAGACCAGTCAGCAAACCAAAATAAATTGTGGGAATAAATTGCGACAACACCATTATGGAAAAACCAAAAATGATGATAATTGAGGTGTAATACATCGCTCGGCCGATAGAGCGATGTGCGCGATGCATAGCCTCAACGTAGTCGCCATCGCGCGCGAGCTCCGTTTTAAAGCGGTGAATGTAGTGAATGGTATCGTCGACACCAATCCCCACCGTGATTGCCGCTATGGTAATAGTCATCATGTCGAGGGGGATGCCCGCCAAGCCCATGCCGCCCAAAATAGCACTAGCGGCAAGCATATTCGGCAACAGCGCCACCACGGCAACCACCAGGCTGCGAAACAACAGCAAGAACATAATCCCTATGCCCAAAAATACCGCGCCCAAGGTCACGATTTGCGAGCTAAATAGGCTTTGTAGCATATTGTTGTACAAAATCAGCAAGCCGCTAAAGCGCACGTGATCGGTATCGATGCCGTCCATACCGGCAAGCTCAGCACGAATTCGTTCGACCAGCTCGGCGCGTTTCAAGCCGGGATAGGTGTCGATAATACGCATGGTAATGCGGGCTTGGTCGGTATCGCGGTCTAGGTAAGGCTGGACCAAAACCTGCTCGACATCCTCGGTTAAAGATTGCTCCATCACCGCCAGCTCAAAATTATTTAACGAGCCGTTAATATCTTTACCGACTTCGTACAATGTCGCCAGCGATTGCACCTTGCCGATTTCTGGCTGCTTATCGAGGTAGCTGGTGATTCGGTCAATTAACTGCAAGCCGGCAACGGTCATCCAAATACTGGCTTGTTTTTTATCACCCTCGTCGCCGAATGGGTCAGCCTCGGCAAATGGGTCATCTTGCTCGCTCGACTCCCCAAACGGATCGTCAACTTCGTCGAAAGCGTCTTCGCCACCCGCTTCGGGGGCCTCAACCTCTGCAAATGGATCTTGCGTGGCACCGAAGGGGTCGTTGTCCGGGTCAATGTTGCTCGATTCGGCGTTGCTGCTGGAAGGCTGTAACGCCGTAGCCGCCTTAGACTGCAAAATAATATCTAACGAGGTTGTGCCACCGAGCTTTTGATCGATGAGCGATAAACCTTGATGGATTTCGGTATCCTCGTGGAAGTAGTCCACAAAGCGGTTTTCCACTTGCAGTTGCGAAATACCCCACACGCTCAACGCCAACACACCCAGCGCAAGCACCAATACGCCGTTGCCCAAGCGATCGACAACGACAGCGCAGTACGCAGTAAATGGCTTGCCCGAGCTCGCCTTTTTAGCTTGACTTGCCGGCTCGCGCGGAAGCAAAACCAGCACCGCAGGAAATAACAAAAAAGCCAGTAAGGTAGCCAACACCAGGCCAATGGTCATCATCCAGCCAAAATCCATTACCGGTCGAATATCGCTAACGACCAGCGATGCAAATGCCACTATTGTGGTCAGTGCCGTGTACAAACACGGCTTAACCATATACCCACAGGCGCCCAGCACAAGTTGCTTTTGGCTCCAGTCGGGCTGCTCGCTTTCATATTCGCGGTAGCGCACCACCAAGTGGATGATAATCGCCAAGGCAATGATCAGAAGCAAAGCGACAAAGTTCGACGAAATCACCGTCAAGTGCCAACCAGCCCAGCACACTATGCCGAGCGTCATTGTCACAGCGCTTACGCAGGTCACCATTGGCAACACGACGAACTTAACCGAACGGAATATTACCCCCAGCACCAACACCATAAAAAGCAGCGCGGCACCGCCGAATACGATGAGATCTTGGCGGATAAAACTGATCATATCGGCGGTAATCATGGTGACACCACCAATATAGATTTGGGCGTTATCTCTATAGCGCTCGACCACATCGCGCACCGCTTGCACGCGCTCGCGAGACGCCTGCTCGGCGGCCAGTCGATGCGTTAAAAACGCCTCGGACACCGCCTCTAAACGCTGTTGCTCCGCGTCAGAAAGACCTTCGCGCTGTTTTTTAAGGCGCAGGTCGTCGCGCTCCGATACGAGGTTAATGTAAGTATTATCAACCGCTAAATTTAACTGCAGCGCCGTTGTTTCGGCATCGGGGCTTAGAATCATCTTGCGGTAAATCGGGCTTTGCAAAAACTCTTGTTTCGCCAGTGTTCGATCGACGTCGGCGTCAAGCAAATTGCGGGGGTCTTCGGCCATATCGCGCAAGCTGCGTTTGGGGCTATACAGCAGTGGCACATTGAGGATGCTATTGGTCGAAGCAACGCCCTCGATGTTAGCCAGCTCGGACTGCAAGGCTTCAAGTTGCTTGAGGGCAGCGTCTTCAAAAAGCGGGGTTTTGGGCGAATAGGTCACCACTAAAAAGTCGCCGCTGTCGTAGCGCTGGCTCACCTCGCGAAAATAGTCCAAATCGGCATCGCGCTCTAGCGTGAGAGATTCAGACGAGGCATCGAGGCGCAGCTTGGGCAAGCCCGCAATCGCGCCCAGCAAAACTAAAAAGACACACGCCAAAACCCAGCGTGGATGGTTTACAACAAAATTCAACCAGCCCGAGGCCATGCGGTCGATCATAAATATCCTTAAAGACGGTAGTAAATAAGAGCCAACAGGCTTTGACGCGACGACTCACTTTCGGCTGAGCAGCCCGCGCGGCGATTAGGTCGCGACAGCTCGCCTCCGGGCGGGCAATCACCAAGTGGGAATTCTAACGCCAAAGACTTGACATAGACACTCTCGAGACTCTTTATATTTGTCGTATTGACGCTGTATACTTTGCGCGCATTCAAAGGGGTGACAATGCTCAAGCTACGATTCAACGATAACCGACAAGATCCTGTATGGGTGGTAGAGAAAAACTTTACCATTGGCAGCGCGGATGACAACAGCCTCGTAATTAACGATGCCTCCGTCAGCCCACAGCATGCAAAGCTCACGGGCGCGCGACAGACGTTTGTACTGAAAGATTTGGGCAGCGCGCAAGGCACCTATGTTAATGGCAACGCCATCAATCAGCACGCCGTTGCTTGCCAAGACGTATTGAGGTTTGGCGACGTGGAAATCGCGATTGTGGACCCAGCCGACGAGGCGCGCGATTACCAATGGTCGCTTATCGCCCACTCGAGCTTTTTAACAGGGCAAGAGTTTCCGCTGCGCATGAACGACAAAGGCTCGGTGGTCATAGGCCGAGGCAAGCGCTGCGATATTGCATTCCCAGGCACCCACCTTTCCAAAGAGCACGCTCGATTCACCGCCACCGACGAGGGCCTACACGTACAAGACCTAGACTCTGACAACGGCGTATTCGTTAACGACGAACGCACTGAAGATGCCATTTTACGCGCCGGCGATAAAGTGCGGCTTGATGTTTACAGCTTTAGGGTTTTTGGCCCGGGCATTGACCTACCCCGCTCAGCCATCGCAAAGCCCGTCGCAGCACCGCCGCCAGTCAGCGACGACGAGCCAACGGAAATTCCCAAGCAGTGGGTTACCCGGCCAACTTCGCCCGGCAACCGCAGCGAGCCTGAAGCCGTAACCCGAAAACCACCCGTGTTAATTTACGCCTTCAGCGCGCTGATGATCGCGCTGCTGCTGGGTTTATCAGCCTACGTTTTTTTGTAACTAAGCTGCACTCAATCAGTGGCCAAAGGCTCGCGCTTCTGGATGAGCACTAATTAACCCAACTGCTCAGCGCCGAAAGCCGAAACGGTTTATTCAAATAACTTAAGATTAAATCGTCTTCGGTAATATCCTCGATCACCAGATCTTGTGCAATCACATCGCCCTTTCGATAGCTCTCGCCATTTAAAATCACGGCACTCGCCGATGCCGAAAAAATATGGTTTTGGTACATCAAGGTCGGAATACGGCTCTTAAAGCTTTCAGGCAACTGATGGAGGTAGGGTATGGCCGCGTGAAGGTTTTGGGTAGCGGGCTCAGGCGCTTCGCTTTCTGCCATCGTAGCTCGCCATAACGCTTGCAACTCCTGCTCATCGACTAGAGGGTCGGGCGTTGATGCGGTTGTAGGGGGTGCTGGGTCTGCCGTCTGGGCGGGCCGATTTGGCTGTTGATTCGCTCGCTGATCTCCGCCTTGCTGGTACAAAGTCGATACGTCTGGAGGCGGCGACGCTTGAGCCGACGCCTTGGGCGCTTGATCGCCCACTTGCCGATAGATAGCAGCGACCTCCGGCGATAACGCTGGCACAGGCACCTCGGCTCGAGTTGGCAAAACTTCGCGGCCCTTGTTGTCATGCATCTTTTTATCAAGACTCTTCTTATCAAGCCCCTTTAGGGGTTGAGCTAAGGCAGTAACAGGCTCGAAGTCAACGCCATCAGCTTTACTTGTATTTGCACCCACCGTTGGGGCCAGACTGGGGGTATTCACCGGAGCTTGGGCCTTAGGCAACAGCACATCACCGCGCCACAGCAACAAACCCAAGGCAATCACCACCAACAGCAGCAACGACAACAAGCAATACACCGCCCACAAGGGCACGGATGAATTCTCCGGCACTTTAGGTTTAGCCGGCGCGTGCTCAGTGCTAAGGTTAGGCACAGGCGCTTGGCGTTCGCGCTGACGGTCGGCCTTATTTAGCGCATCTAAAATAAGCGACATCTTAGTCTTCGCCCCCCGGTAGCGGCTCTATCACCTTAAGGGGCACTTCCCGACCGACGGCCTCGCCCAAACGCAACAGCGTTTGGAAGCCTGCTAGCCCGTCATCCTCCAAACGGTAGCTGCGCTGAAATAATTTAACGCGCTGCTCCAGTACCCGATTAAAAGTGTCTTGTGCCAACAGCTTCGACTGGCCGTCGAGCTGGGCAAACTCTTGTGCAAGCCAACGCACCAAAGGGCCGGTCGAGCCGACACCAATGGCTTTTTCGAAGGCATCGGGGCGCTGCCACATAATGACGTATTCGCCGGTCCACATAGTGCCCAGCTCTTCTAAACTGGCCTCTTGCTGCTCGCCGTCAACCAAGGTAACGGCATTGTCGCCATCAATCGCTATAACCGTAACAAACACCGCGTGTTTTGAGGGTGTATTTAAAGACAATACCGCAGGTCGATTAATCAGTAAAAAATCGTTCCAAGTGCGCGCTTCTAAGGTTTCGCAGTTTAGGCCTTGTTTACTCGCCTGCCAGCACGGGTAAACGGCGGACTCGTCTTCAACCCCTAAATAGCGCAACAGCTCGGACAGCGCTTGGTCTTGGCTGCGAGGCCAGCGCTCTTGCGGGGATGGCTTTTTGGGCGGCGGCTGTTGGGCTAGCGCAGGCGGCGGCGTTTGCACTTGCTCTGCCACAAGGGGGGCCGCGCTATCAGTTGGCCGAGTGAGCAACAGCCAAATCAACGTGCATACCAGCAAAGTTACCAACACCGCCGAGCCGCCGTAAATCAACGGCCGTGATAAACCCGCGCTGCGCTTGAGACCGCGCTCTCGAGGGTCGCCAAGCACCTCTTCAGAGGCTTGTCGGCAAATGGTTTTATCCACTTGCGTCGACTCTTGGGTAAAAGCCCCGAGCAACATGCGATCACACAAAATATTAATCAAGCGGGGAATGCCACCGCTAATCGAATGCACTTTTTTCACCACATTCGGGGGGAAAGGGTCACGCCCGGGGGGCATGCCCGCTACCGCCAAGCGGTGCCGTATGTACGCGCCCGTTTCCTCAACCGTTAACGGTCTCAGGTGATAACGCGCCGTGATGCGCTGGGATAGCTGCCGCAATGCCGGCTTGGCAAGCAGCTCGTTTAACTCAGGTTGCCCGACCAAAATAATTTGCAACATCTTCTGGGTATGGCTTTCGAGATTGGTCAGTAGCCGTATCTGCTCGAGTGTCGAGATGCGCAGCAACTGGGCTTCGTCGATCAATACAATACTGGTGCGACCCTCGCTGTGGTTGCGCAGTAGAAATTCATACAGTTTATCGGTGAGTATTTTGATGCTTGTTTCGTCGGTGTCATAGCTCACACCAAACTCGTCGCAGATGCTGCACATTAAATCTCGTGCACTGGCGGCCGGATTCATAACCATCGCAACATCCGCATTGGCGGGCAGCTGTTCTAACAAGCAGCGAATGGTTGTGGTTTTCCCCGTCCCCACCTCGCCCGTCAACATCACAAAACCACCGCTATTCACGCCGTACAGCAAATGTGCCAACGCCTCTCGATGCTGGGCACTCATGTACATATAGCGAGGATTAACTGCAATCGAGAAAACCTGCTCTTCGATACCAAAATAGCTGTGGTACATAACCTAATTCATTCACTGGGTGATTGGGTGTTCGGGGCTGACAACACGGTATAACGAAGCGCGAATGCACTCGCGCGTGCGCAGACTGGCGGCGATGATAGCGTGAATATCAACATTTAAGCAAAGAGGCTGAGGGCAAAAGCCCACTAGAGTTCCCACCTAATAGCGCGCTGTGCGCCCCTGGGTGCTGAATTCGAGCCTACGGCAGTGACCGGTATAGGGGGCAATGCTGCACAACCGGCACAACCCGAATCACGCCAAAAGTGAGGGGCGGCCACGTAGCTGTAGAGGCGGTTTCGGGTAAAAGGTTTAAGGCCGGTGTCTTTCGCAGCGCTTGCTAGGTATTTAAAAGGCGAGCGGCTCGCCCACATGCGGGGGGGGGGGGGTT
>DATBNJ010000331.1:0-42507 GCA_036554385.1 Marinagarivorans sp.
GTCGCTTACGGTCAATTCAAAAGTCAGCTCTAACGTTTCGCTGGCGCTGCTCAAGCTCGGCGTGGTGAAGGTGGCGGTTTCGTTATCGGCACTAAAATCGTCGATCACCACCGGATTGAGCATCGATTGTGACCAGCTGTAACTCAGTGGCTGGGCTTCGGGGTCGCGGTGCTCAAAGGGGGTTAGGGTGATTTCCGTGTTCGGGGTGGCGGTGCGCTCGACGGGGAAGAAACTTACAATAGGAGCATCGTTATCCGCTTCGACCGTTACCACCACGGTATCGCTATCTGACTCGTCACCTTGGCTGACCGTAAGCTCAAAAGTAAAGGTTTGATCCGTTAAATAGTCGCCAGCCGTGAACGATAAGGTCGATGTTTGCGCGCCCTCAAGCACCAGCGTTTCGTCACCAAGGTACTGCCAGCTGTAGGTCACACTACCCGTTGCATTAAGCGCTTCACCGATAAGCTCAATGAGCTCGCCTTCTTGCGCAACCCGATCTTCACCGGCATTGGCGGTAAGTGGGTTGGTCGGAACCACGATGCCACCGTCACTGGACGACGAAGCGGCGGGCCCGCTCGACGCACTCGATACCACAGAACTAGAGCTACTTGACGAGGGTGCAGCACTGCTGGAAATCCCAGCATCGCTGCTTGAACTTATCGGGTCTTGCGAGCTTACACCATCGCTGGAACTCGAGAGCTGAACGGGGGCTGGGTCCATCGGGTCGGTAGGATCGGAACCTAAGCTAATTTCTTCGGCATTGCTGATGCCATCGCGATCGTCGTCAAATAAAGACAAATCGTAATCATCTTCAGAAAACTCAATCCGCGAGCTTTGCCCCGCGACAATATTCACCACCTTAGAGACAGACGCGAGGATCAGCTCACCATAAATGCCGTTGTTGTAAACAAACTGAATGGTAATTGTGTAGTCGCCAGCAGCAATATTTTCCATGCGCCTAGTGGCCATGCTGCCGTCGATTGTTAAGGGCTGCCATTCGCCGTCATCCAACCGAACGCGAGCCGACAAATATTCGGCCTCAACTTTGTTTGAAACCTTTTGCGGCACGGCAAATTGGCTTTTTTGCCCATCGGGCTCAACGTTCCACGCTTGTTTTTCGCTACTGTTAAAGCACCCCCCTAAAAGCGAGGAGAGTACAAGGGCTACAACAAGCGTCCTGGCTGAAAATGTCACGTGATCACCTTGGTTTTAAAACCGAATTTGTTACTGATAATGAATTCTGCATTCCCGCAACCCTGCGAAACGCTCTTTTTCTGCTACTGCTACCGCAATGACTTAAGTGCGTCGTTTAGTTAACGGGCACCGGCGTGGTGATATCTAAATCACCGGTATTGTCACCGCCTGGGTCGCCTGTTCCGGGCGAGGAGCCAGATCCCCCAGCAGCTCCAGCAATTACCGCCGCCGCCAATACACCTAAGCCAACCCAAAGCCACGTCTTTTTGCTCGGCCCCTCAAAAGAGGACCGTTTAACCGGCAGCACCGACCCATTGGACGCTTGGTTTAGCGCACTGCCATCGGCGTTTATGCCGTTACTGGCGAGCGCGCCATTGTTGAGGGCGACATCGGGCTGGGCGACACTCACCATAAAGGGCTCGCCATTACTGCCGTACATCTCGAGGGTATTGCCTGCGCTATCGGTAGCTTCAAAAAAGTACTCCAAGCCCGCCATACGCACATTTTGCCCTACGATCACGGCCTCATAGTGCGAGGAGCCATCAAGGCTGCGCATTTCGATAGGAATAAAGTCCCGGGTACCGGGTTCGCGATAGTGAAGCACCACGATTTTGACCGCCGTATCGTCAGTGACATTCGCCGTAATCAGGTGATCATTGCCGCGCACAACGCTATCAGTCGCCCGGTTATGCTCAATTTGCGGCGCGATAAAGTCGATGGCGTACGCTGTCTGCACAAACAGCGAAGACAGCAACAGGAATGAAAGAGAGAAGGCTGCAATCCATTCGCGGCACGTAGATCGGAACATAGAGTTAATTCCTTTTAGTTTAAGGGCCAGGAAAGTCATGGCGCGCATTTTAATGCTCTGTCATCAAACTGTCGACAACTGTTTAAATAGTAAACAAACGAGCAAAAAAGTCGGAAATCTGCGCATCCATAGCGCAGTGCCGCATGTTACGCGGCTTTACAAGTAAGAAAAGTGTCTTTTTCACCCCAAAAGACTGCTTTTTGGGATCTCAAAATTTGAACGCAATGCACACTAAAAGATCAAAAAAGCACCAAATTATTGCTTTTTGCCATTCTGTGCGCTCAATAGCAAAGACACGCGCCAACTGAACTCATCAACAGTGAGCCGCCAGCGCTCCATATCGAACGCTACTAGCTCGCCGTGACAACCCGAACGCGAATCACGTGGTCTACCGCCTGCACTGCAGCGACTACCTCTGGCGTTGGCATTTCCGCTAGGTCGATAATATTGTACGCCAAGTCACCACGGCTTTTATTAACCATATCGATGACGTTGACATCAAGCTCTTTGAAGATTGAAAGCACATTGCCCAAGACGCCAGATACGTTTTCGTTACTAAAGGTTAAGCGAAAACCTTCGACAGGCCCCATTATTGTTACCGGGAAGTTGACCGAGTTGACAATATTGCCATGTTCTAGGAAGTCGCGCAGCTGATTAGCCGCCATCATAGCGCAGTTTTCTTCGGCTTCTGCCGTGCTGGCACCGATATGTGGCAAGGCAATAACATCACTGCGATTGATTACCGCAGGCTCTGGGAAGTCGCACACATACTTGCGAAGTTTGCCAGCCTCTAAGGCGCCCAAGACTGCTTGAGTATCAACAATTGCCTCGCGCGCAAAGTTAAGCAACACCAAACCGGGCTTTGCGGCAGCTAGACTGTCGCTATTAATCATATGTTTAGTCGGCTCGATAGCGGGCACGTGTAAGGTCACATAGTCGGCGCTGGCCAACAAGCTTTGCAGGTTTTCTTTACGCTCCACCAGCGCGGGTAGACGCCAAGCAGCCTCAACCGACAATGCCGGGTCGAAGCCGGCGACTTTCATACCCATTGCCAAGGCCATATCGGCCACCATAGAGCCAATAGCGCCTAAACCGACGATCCCCAAGGTTTTGCCGGTTAGCTCGTTGCCAGCAAAACGCTTTTTCTCGGCTTCCATTAGCTTGCCCATTTCGGCGGCGTCTGTGATTTGTGTTTGCGCATTCGCAAAATCGCGACCGCCAATAATATCGCGCGAAGCTAGCAACATGCCCGCTAACACCAGCTCTTTAACAGCATTGGCATTCGCGCCTGGCGTGTTAAACGCCACAATGCCTTTGGCGGTGTAATCCTCAACGGGTAAGTTATTAACGCCCGCACCTGCGCGCGCAACGGCCAACAGGGACTCGGGCACCACCTCACCGTGAAGCTTATGGCTGCGCAGAATGTAAGCGTCTGGAGCCTCGATTTCACCACCGACTTGGTAGTCAGCGGTGAAACGGCTGAGGCCTTTTTCCGAAATTTTATTGTACGTTTTTACCTTAAACATGATTTCCCCTATTAATGGTGACACTCTACTGTTTAGCCCCCATAAGCACCATCACACGCAATGCTGAACGGGATGTGGCAAACGCTGATTGCCCAGCGAGTCCGCTCGAAGGACAATTAAGTCAGCGACAGTCGAATATCTTTACAAGCCACAAGGATACCGCGGGACATACATATATAAACACTTGATTTATATGATGTTTAACCCGTTGGCAAAGATCATGCTAATAAGCAGACACCTTACCGACCTCCGGGGTTGGCTGGGTAAACCTTGTTTCTTTGATTTGCCTCGGGTCTTGCGACCCGGGGTTTTTTTTGTCTAAAAAAAGGACCCAAATAGGGCCTATCAATGTGAGCCATCGCGCCCCACACTGATACTTTATTAGCCCCAGATTAGCTCTCTTAGCCCTGGGTCACTTCTTTATAGGCCCACTCAATCCAGGGCATTAACAGTGCAACATCAGCGGGATCAACCGTCGCGCCACACCAAATTCGAATGCCCGGAGGCGCATCGCGGTAGGCGCCAATATCATAGGCCACGCCTTCGGCATCCAACATTTTAACCATCGCCTTGACTTGCTCAGGCTCGGCATCAACAGTCAAACAAACGCTGGTGGTCGAGTGGGTTGCTGGATCTTTGGCAAGAAAGCTAATCCAATCGTTGGCATTAACAAACTCAGCCACAGCTTGGTAGCTCGCATTGCAGCGAGCAATCGACGCGCTAGTGCCGCCAATCGACTCAATCCAGCCGAGCGCATCCAAATAATCGGCTACCGCCAGCATCGAGGGCGTATTGATGGTTTCGCCTTTAAATATGCCCTCAATAAGCTTGCCGCCTTTGGTCATACGGAATAGTTTTGGCATAGGCCAAGGCGGCGTATAGGTCTCAAGCCGTTCAACCGCGCGCGGGCTTAAAATCAGCATGCCGTGTGCCCCTTCGCTACCCAACACTTTCTGCCAAGAAAAGGTGACAACATCGAGCTTTTGCCACGGCATTTCCATCGCAAAAACGGCAGACGTGGCATCGCAAATAGTCAGGCCTTCGCGGTCGTCGGGGATCCAGCTGCCGTCTTTCACTTTTACGCCCGAGGTGGTGCCGTTCCATGTGAAAACGATATCGTGACTAAAATCGACTTCGTTTAATGCCGGTAGCTCGCCGTAGTCGGCTTTGAATATACGGGTGTTTTCCAGCTTGAGCTGTTTGGTAATATCGGTAACCCAACCCAACCCAAACGATTCCCACCCGCAAACATCAACGGGGCGCTGGCCTAACAGTGACCACATGGCCATTTCCACCGCGCCCGTATCGGAGCCAGGTACGACACCAACACGATAACCTTCTGGCAAGCCCAATAGCTCGGCCGTTTTGGAGCACGCCAACCCGAGTGCTACTTTACCGATGCTAGAGCGATGTGAGCGGCCCAAGGTGCTCACATCCAAATTAGCAACATCGTAACCTGGGCGTTTGCTGCAAGGGCCCGATGAAAAATTAGGGTTTTGGGGTTTAGCTTGTGGCTGCATGCGCATCCTCTACAACGGTAATGAAAACAAAGAATAAAAGTGTGGTGTCAAATCGGCAGCCATTATGCCAGTCACAGCGCTAGACTCAACAAACATCACAGGGAATTTAATACAACATGGCGTAGAGCTTCTGCTGGTAGCGAATCGACAGCGGATCGCCCTTGCCAACCGAGGCCAGCACATCCATATAAATGCGCTTTAATTCACCATCTTTAGCATTGAGGTCTTTTTGCAAAACGCCCCACAACAGCGCCAATGCCTCTTCGTTGTGTTGATGCTGGGAGTACTGGGCGGCCAGCGCTTGAATCACATCGAGGTCGCCGGGATTAGCTTCGTGTCTAGCTTCCAATTCGGTAATTTCAGGCGCCTTGGCGGCGTTTTGCGCAAGCTCCAGCTGGGCCATTAGCTGATGGTATTCTGGGCCTTGATCGACCATTTTTATGGTAGCGAGAATTTC
The DNA here is from genome assembly GCA_036554385.1 of Marinagarivorans sp. Classification (GTDB taxonomy): domain Bacteria; phylum Pseudomonadota; class Gammaproteobacteria; order Pseudomonadales; family Cellvibrionaceae; genus Marinagarivorans. Next base: position 5,506 of record DATBNJ010000331.1, read on the forward strand.
GCTCGCATCATTAAGACGGCGCGTGCTGATCAAGCCAGAAGCCAGCGCCAAGGCGACACGAACGTCTTGGCCAGACTCTTGGTAAGCGCTGCGCAACAGTGCCACACCCTCTGAGCCTTCGCCTTGTTCTACCTTTTGCAAGCCTTGTTGTACCGTAGCCTCCCAAGGTGCGGGCAGGTATTTTGCCAGTAGCTCGCGAATGGCCGCCTCGGGCTGGGCGCCTTGCACCCCATCCACGGGCTGCCCGTTTTGCATAACCATGAGTGTGGGCAAGCTTTGCACGCCGAACTGCCCTGCCAACTGCTGCAGCTCATCGGCATTCACCTTGGCCAACAAAAAGGCCCCAGCGTACTCAACCGCCAGCTTTTCCAAAATTGGCATTAAGCTTTTACAGGGGCCGCACCAATCTGCCCAAAAATCGACCAATACGGGCCGCACCATCGACTCGTCAATCAAATACTGCTTGGCGTTATCATAGGTAATATCAACGATATGCTCGCTGGCGTTTGACATAGGTGAATTCAAATCCACAGTGTCCTCCGGTTAAAAAGTAGTGACCATTATCTTCTTGCAGCGCATTAATCAACCCAGCGCTTGCATCTTTACGTCGCGCATCATAGCCTACTTGTAAGGCGATTTGCCGAGTGATCAATTGTCGACTCACCGACGAGCAATGATCACCGCGCCGAACCGTCATAAACTAAAGCCCGCACGGCCACCCTCTCTCGGTTTGTGCGGGCTTTTTTTTGTGGAGATTCCACCACCCTCGCCGCCTCAATAGGGTTTTAATGCCGGTGCTCTGCACACTTAGCAGCGCATTATTAGCGCATATCGACAGCAGCCGTTATAGTAACTGGCCACCCTGATTCGAAAATACGCGTTACTTTACATGAGCACTCCGTCCACATTTGGCAAGATTTTTCTTAACTTGAGCTGGGTCCTGCTGATTATCGGCTTGGGCTACGTGTTCCAGCAAATGCTCGACCACAAGGCCAACCCCAATCAAAACCCCACTAGCACCAGCACAAACGCCTATACAGAGGTAGTGCTAAAGCGCAACCGGCATCATCACTATGTTGCCAATGGCTTTATCAATAATGTGCCGGTAACGTTTTTGGTCGATACCGGCGCCACGAATGTTTCCGTTGGGGCCAAGCTAGCCGAGCGCCTTGGTTTAGCGCGCGGCTATCAAGGCATTGCCCACACCGCCAACGGCACCACAACGACCTATGCCACCACCATCAACAACCTAAAACTTGGCGACATTCAGTTTAACGATGTGCGCGCCAGCATCACCATGGGCATGAAGGGTGACGAAGTGCTGCTCGGCATGAGCGTTTTAAAAGACGTCGAACTCATCCATAAAGACGGGCAATTGACAGTGCGGCAGTATCGTTAAGGGGGCGCCACTGTGAGGGAGCCCGCAACGCTTTTCAGAGCTAAAAGCCGTTAACAGTCGAAACTAAAGCCCGAGGGGTAGCCGTGAAAGCCATCGTAGTCTTGCTTGCTTAGAGGCACGCCGTGGTGGCGCGCAATGGCGTAAACCATGTTCAGGTGGAAGAAGAAATTAGGCACAATATACAAGGTAATAAACGCCTCGGGCGGCAGGCTCACGCGATTAAAGCCCGCATTTTCGGCAATTTCGGCTGGCAGCTGCGCCTCGTCAAACTCAAGCTTTTGCAAATAGGCTGCGGTTTGCTCAAGCTGTTGGCGCAGCGCGCGATAGCTCGCGGTGTCGCACTCAAAGCTAATGACATCCCGACCCGCCAGCGGGCAGCTGCCGCGCAAGGTAAAATTGGCCGCCGCGCGCACCTGATTCACTAGCGGCAGCATATCGTCATGCAAACGCGCATTAAGTAATGCATCGCCACCATGGTGTTCAATAACCCCAAGCCAGTGCTGCAACTGCGCCAAATAACGGCAAAATAGTGATGTTGGGTTAAACATTTATCGCTCCTGATATACTGCTGCAAAAAAACGGCAACATCAGCCTTAATCTTCGAGCCAGCGTAAAGTTCGATCGGTTAAAGTTCAACTCATCATTTTTAATACAGAAGAGTACGCCAGCCATGACACCTGAGAAAAAAACTGAAATAGAAGCCGCCGTATTTCGCCGCTTACTGCAACACCTAGACGATAACAAAGACGTGCAAAATATTGACCTGATGAACCTTGCCGGCTTTTGTCGCAACTGCCTCGCCAAATGGTACAGCGCTGCCGCTGAACAATGCGGCGAACACAGCGACTATGAGCAAAGCCGCGAAGTGGTCTATGGCATGCCCTATAGCGAGTGGAAAGAAAAGTACCAAAAGCCCGCAACCGCAGAGCAATTGGCCGCGTTTAATTCGGTTAAAAAGGACTAAAGCGAGCCCTTTACCAACCGCACTTTTAATCGCGCATCGGCAGCGCTATTGGCGAAGGCGCCATCGGCAAAGTCGATAACCCAAACCGTGGGCTGCGAAAAATAAACCAGCGGCGTAGAGCTCCAGTAACGCTGGTCTTCCGAGGCCTGTTGCGCGGGCGGAAATAGCGCCCGGTTCAAGGCGGGCAAGCGGCATTGGTATTCAATAATCGACGCCAGCTCTTTTTTGTTCGGCAAACGCCAGCCCGTCTGAGTTTGGGCCGCTGCCAAGGCTTCGGACCACAAAAACAACCCAGCTTGCGCATCATCAATCGTACAAGTATCGCCGCTCCACACCTCGCCTAGCGCACAACGCTGCCACGTTAAGCCCGTGTGCAAATCTTTAACCGTACTGCTGGCCCGCTCAATGGTAAAGCGTGCATCGGGTGTTGTTGCCGGCACCGAGGTGTCACACTCAGCCCACACCAAGCCATGAAACCCAGCGATAAAGGTCAAGCAAACACTCAAAAAGCGGTGTTTAATCAAGCGCATCATTGCAGTGCCTCTCCACTAACCAAACGAATATGTGCAACATTGCTTTTGTTAATAATGCCGTTGCCCGCCGCCGTAAAATACACATACCACGCAAAATCGGGGTCAAACGCCACTGTTTGCGACGTCCAGTGCGCATTAAATGCACTGTTCGGGAAAATGTCCGTGTCGAGCGGCGGGTTAGCTCGGCTCTGGTCGGCAATCGACAGTAGCTCGCTGACCGTCGGCAAGCGCCAATTGCTTTGCCCGCACAATGCGCCAGCGTTCGCCTCGGCCGCAAAAGCCGCGGTATCACACGCCGTGCCCACGCAGACACCCCCGTCCACCACCCCGGCAACATCGCCATTGGCCATCGCTGGCTGATACCAAGTATAGGTATGGCCACCATAATGCCGTGAACGGTTATCGCCGGACTTCACCTCCCACACCAGTCCCGTCACATTATCGCGCGCGCAGGACCACGCCATATTCTCGCCATCTTCAGACCAAACTGCCAATTGCTCCTCAAGTGCCGCGCCATCAGCCGATAGCTTAGTAAAGTCAAACCCAGCCGCACCTGCACCCTGCTTGCTAAGACTAGCCTCAGCATCTCGCCCTAATTGACCATCTTGGCCGGGGCGGTCTGTCGCATCACAAGGCTCTTGCATCCACTCGGACGACATACACACCGTCACGCCCGTATCATTTAGCGGCGTTAGCGGTGACGGTTTATCGGTAATATCCTTGCTCATGCACCCTACGGTAACGAGCAACAATGGCATTAGGGCGGCGATTCTCACATTCAATTCTCGTATTGTTTAGGGCTCAAGCGGTAACACCTAGGGTAACCATGACGGCGATTGCGCAACCGCGAACAAGGCTTGGCCTTGGAACTTGGCCGTGCATATTCGGCACCTCTCGCTCAGTGTATCCCAAAGCCACTCCGTGATAATTGCGCTTTGACACAGTTTTACGCTTGCCCGAAAATTGAGTTCACAAAATGATAAAGTGACACAAAAATAGGAAACCCACTATGGAAAACCACTCGGCCTCACCAATGGATTATCGCCCCAGCGCCGATTTTCTAGCGCGCTATCTTGAGCGAATCCGATATTCCGGCGCGGTGGATGGCAGCTTAAAATCAGTAAGCGCTTTAATGCTTCAGCAATTGCAGACCATCCCGTTTGAGAATATCGATGTGCAAAACGGAAAAATGGTGTCCTTAGCGCCCGACGACATTATCGATAAAATACTCAATAACAAACGCGGGGGCTACTGTTATGAGCTAAACGGTCTATTTGCACTGGTATTGCAAACGCTCGGCGTGCCGTACCAGTTAGTAGCCTGCAGACCGATGGTCTACCCCGTAAAGCGCCCTAAAACACACATGGCGTTAATCGCTGATATTGACGGGCATCGTTATTTACTGGATCTTGGCTTTGGCAGCCACGGTGTGCGCGCACCGCTCGAGCTTAGTCAGCTCGAATGCGACATCCATCAAGGTGACAGTTGCTTTCGGCTGCAAAAAACCAATATTAACAACGCACAGCAGCACGACTTTATATTGCAGGCCAAAGTTGACGCAATTTGGCAGTCGCAATACAGCTTTAACTTATCGACCCATGAATTTATCGACTTCGCACCGGCGAATTATTTAAACTCAAACCACCCAGACACACTGTTTGTCAAAAAATTAGTCCTGCTTATTTTCACCGCGAATGGTAAAAAAGTGATGGTAGATAACCGTCTGAGAATTACGGAAAACGGAGAGAGCCGCGAGTTAATGATTGACGATATCAATGCCGCACTGGCAGAGCATTTTAATTTGCCTAACAACGGTTTATTGGCCCCCATCCAAACGCGGGAAGGGCGAGATAAAGCCTAGGCCATTTAAACCGGCTCTAAATGATCAAGTAACAGCTGCACATTTTTGCGACCATTAAACTCGTTAACTTGTAATTTAAACACCGCCTGCACACGCTCGCAGGAATCCGACGGCCAAACCGCTAAATCCGCATTAAAGTGAATGGCATCAATCGTTTGCTGCGGATTGTTGGGCAGGGCCAGCAATAGTTTTAAATGTTTCGCGCCAACAATGCGCTGATTCACGATGACAAATTCACCGCTAAAACAAGGCTCAGGGAATGCCTGCCCCCACGGGCCCGCATTTTCCAGCTCTTGCGCAAGGGTTAAGTTAAAGTCGGCCGCATCCAGCTCGCCGTCGGTGTAAATCACTGGCGTAAGGCCCTCTTCACCGGCTTTTTCGGCAACCACATGGGCAAAGCTTTTTTCAAATGCCGATAAGTGGCTTTTATCCAAGCTCAAGCCCGCCGCCATGGCGTGGCCACCAAACTTGGTCAGCATGCCAGGGTTAGTTGCCGCCACCTCATCGAGCACGTCCCGCAAATGAATGCCGGGTACTGAACGGCCGGAGCCTTTTAGCGTGGTCTCGTTATCGTCGGCAAAGACAATGGTCGGCCGGTGCAGCTTTTCTTTAACGCGAGAGGCGAGAATACCAATAACACCTTGATGCCAGTCCTGTTGATACAAACAAACGCCAGCCGGAACATCACCGTCTTCGTTGTTGCACAAAGCGTCGAGAAAAGCTGCAGCATCAGCCTGCATACTGCCTTCTATTGCGCGGCGCTCTTTATTCAACGCATCTAACTCCGCCGCTAAGGCTAACGCCTCGACGGCCGTATCGGCCAACAAACAGCGAATACCTAAACTCATATCATCTAAGCGCCCAGCGGCATTTAAGCGCGGCCCAACCATAAAACCTAAGTCTGTGGCGCGCATTTTTTCCAACTGCCTTCCCGCCACTTGCGCAATCGCTTTGATGCCCTCGCAAGCAAAGCCCGCGCGCATACGCATTAAACCCTGCTGCACAAAAATGCGATTATTGTGGTCCAGCGGCACTACGTCGGCGACCGTGCCCAGCGCCACTAAATCCAAAAAGCTCGCCAAATTAGGGGCAGCACTATCGGCAAAGTAACCGTCTTTTTGCATGGCCGAGCGCAAGGCCGACATCACATAAAAAATCACCCCAACGCCTGCGCAATTTTTAGTCGGAAATTCGCAACCGGGTTGGTTAGGGTTCACAATGGCATCGGCACTGGGTAACGAGGGGCCCGGCAAGTGGTGATCGGTCACTAAGACCTTTATGCCCGCCGCCTGCGCGGCCGCCACGCCTTGTATACTGGATATGCCATTGTCGACCGTAATTAATAGCTCGGGTTTAAACGCCTGCGCCACCTCGACAATTTCCGGTGTTAAACCATAACCGTACTCAAACCGGTTGGGCACAAGGTAGTCAACCTGCAAAAAGCCCAAGGCACGCAAACAGCGCACTGCTACCGCGGTACTGGTGGCCCCGTCGGCATCAAAATCGCCCACAATTAAAAGGCGCTGCTGCGACGCCCTCGCGGCTAGTAACAGCTCAATCGCCGGCTCAATACCCTTAAGCTGCGAGGGCCGAAACAAACGCTTTAGCGCGTAATCCAGCTGGCTGTCATCCAACACACCGCGCGCCGCATAAATACGCGCTAAAACGGGCGAAACGGATGCGAGCTGAAACTCACTTTGGGGTTCACGGGAAAGGATTTTTTTCTGCATTTGAGGCTCGTGCGAATTCGAATGTGCGCACAGTAGCATATTGAATGGCCCCGAGGGGCGCGCAATGGGGCCGCTCCGCGAGCAGCAAAGCCCGCCGCCCTTTGCCCTAAAGCTCTATTAAGGCTTAGAGATTCCGCGCAGCAGGCAGGTTAAATCACGGCGCCGTCGATTCTGGCTGTTCAAACTTTTGATAGTAGGTGTCGTAATCGGGCGCATAAGGCCCCGGTGGAATAACCGTAGCACCGGTTTCAAACACCTCGGTATTGGCCTTGCGCGTTAACGGCATATAATTAGGATCTGCCCGCTCAAAGGCTGCAGCCACAGCCGATACAAGCAAGCCTTCTAACCCGCTTTTGCCCAAATAATCATTGCCTTCATTCGGGGAATAACTGACGCGTTTGCGCGCAGACCATAGATCTTCGCCGGTGCGAGCAACCAAAGTGTATTCAAGCTCTACCGTGGTTCTGGTATTCACTAAAATATATTCCGCAGCCCATTTGTGCACCGTAACATACAGCACCGCATCGGCGCCGAATAACTCGGCCAGCTCGGTGACTTGCTCGCGATGGATTTCGGCAGGCTCGTACAGGCCTTCATATTCCAATAGTGTTTTCACGGTATTTACCGGGAATACATAATAACCACGCTCTGCCAACACCTTGGGTAAGGTCGATAACACCGAGGTCGAGGCGTTAACATCCACCGAGTTATTCACCACGGGAACAACTAATATAGAGCGCGGTTTTAGGGCCGTCATAGCGGGATACTTGTCTTCACGTACGCCGGTATTAGCACACCCTGCAAGCATTAGAAAAACCGCCACACAGCACAGTAATTTAATTGCCTGCATTGGCGGCCTCTTTTTCAAGGTTGCTAATAATCGTTGTCATAAGGTATTCACTTTCGGGCCAGGTATCACGCTCCTTTGCGTAAAAATCAATGGCTTGCTCGCGCCTGCCATCCAATAAAAGTAACGTACCTACCTCGGCATATAAACCCGGCGCCGGCGTTAAATCGAGCCGTTCACAACGGGCAATAAACGCAAGCTGATTTTCTACCACTCGTTTTTTTTGCTCTGGAGAATGCAAGTAGTCGTAAAGGTCCTGCTCGTAATTGCCCCACTGATACCCCCCTTGAGTGGTCACACAACCGCACAACGAGAATACCAAGGCAACAATGCCGGCCACCCTACTTTTCATAGGCGACAACCTTAACAACCCGCGTCGTATTTTCGCCGAGGTACACGGTTTTACTAAAAATGCTCTGCCCATCTAATTGCACGTCAACCACATGATTACCCGGCACAATACGTAAACTCGACTCATCTTTGAGGTATTGGGTGATGCTGCCGTAATTAACGCCATCAATAACCAATTGATACCGTGACAGTTCTTTCCCCAAAGCCGAGGCATCAAACGTTAATCTCGGGCGATCGTCGATAACCTCGGTGGTGCTTACGGGGTTATTCACACAACCCATACAAAAACTGATCACAACCGCCAAAACTAAAATTCTCATGGGGTAACCTCCTCAACCTGCAACGCGCTTAATTCAAGTCCGCTAATACTCCCTTGAACAATGTCACCCAATGCACCTTCGTCCAAATCCGAGTTACCAAACGTACCGGTAATTTTCAGCTTGCCCACGGCTTTACCGGGCAACGTGACCATGGCGCCGGTTGTGCTCGATTTCACTTTTCGGCCTTTGGTAACAATATTAAAAACCATGCCTTCTTTAACGCCCTGACGCTTGCCACCACTGATATAAAGCAAGCCATTTTCTTGGGCCAGAATATCCGCCTGCCAGGGTTTATCCAACATTCGCTGCGTAAGCTTTTCCACCGCGGCATTAACGTCAGCACCAATACCCTGATCATTAATACTGCCGTCGTAGCTCGCAACACTGCCAAAGCCCATGGTGGTCGCCGATTGTGTAGAGGAAGCCCCCGAGCCGGTCACCGATTCAAACGCTTGGCCCGTATCGGTATCTACCATGCGCAAATCCACCTTGGCCGTTGCCTCTTGCTTTTTTGAGGACGACAAAAAACCAGACTCACCCGTGGTAGACCGCCCAAACTCGGTTAAGGACCCGATCACCAACGTATCGACCCCCACAAGGTTGATAGGCTTACCCGTTAACCGCTGTTCTTGTTGCAAAAGCGCAATATCGGGGCGCTCAAAGATCAAATAATTGCCGCTGTTAATTAGGGCCTGCACAAACATGTCGGTCACTTTATTGCCAAGTTCATCTTCCCCTGAACGCAGTAGGCTTCGACCATAGGTGGTTTCGTTGGAAATTCGCCCCACCGCAATCTTACGCTTAAGCGCAAGCTGCACAGGCTTTGCCGCCGCCACCGCCTCTTGCGCGGCCAACTGCGCAGCCTGCGAAACGGGGGATTCAGCATCTTTTACTTGGGCAGGGTGCGATGCGCACCCTGCAAGGGCGATAGGGAGTAGGCAACAAAGCAAACGCTTCATGAAAAATCCTTTTGGTCTCTCAGTTAATTGTAGGGCAGCGATAGCACGCCAGCATCGATCTCTAGCAAAGCGCTATTGCAGCTCGCCATATTGACAGCAACTAGACAAAAAAGTGTACCCAGTCGAAATAATTATTTAACAGATGCATATACCGAGCTGCCGTAGCCGACAACAATAGATAACCACGCTGATACCGACTTGAGCGGATAAGTAGAGATACGATAGCCACTGCGAACTGAATGCAGGCTTAATCATTTGAAGGGGCAGAGCACATTGGCACTGGCTTAAGCGGCACGTCAATAGCTTCGCCTAATATCTCCCTTCGCTTTCGCCCTTGGCTTGGTGAGCAGCGGCGTTGGTTTTGGGCGTCACTTTACCGCTCGCAGCTCTATTCTCGACCACACCGTTTTCCGGCCTTATGTTCAGCTATCGCCATCAGTAATACATCGGTGTTTCGATGGTCATCAATCAAGTATCGAAACAGCCAGCCTCGCCATAAGAGAAACCAAAACCGACAAGAGGTGCTTTAACCTAAGCCAGAGTTACGCTTGCATCTTATGCTACCGAACACTGCTCGCCGACGAATGCAGCACCAACTGCAGCTCCTCATCAAACTGCGAATACAAATCATCCATAACGCCAGTTGCGGTTTGGTAGTATTGCTTGAGTGGGCAGGCGTGGGGGTTTTCGAGGAGGGCTTCGGGGAAGCGCACAATAAATTGCAGGATCTTGTCGCGCTGTTTTGACGGGATAAATTCGTTGAATTCAGGCTTTTCGAGTTCAACCATAAATTCGGCCAGCAGCGACTGAAGGCTATTGCGTAGGCGCGGGGCATTTTCGCTGCGCTCAATACACGCGATATAGGCTAGCCCGACGGCTCGAATCTGCCCGAGCTGTTCGGCGATGCTAAGGAGGTACCGCCACGACACTTGCTCGAGCGGAACATCGGCAAGATAGTGCTCTTTAGCGACATCATCAATAAACACCAAAATGCCGTGTATAAGCTTATTGTGTTGGTCGAGATTTTTGCGCACGTCGAGGCGTTGATACTGGCCAGCGAGTCGTGCCCAGTGCGCTGTAATCGCTGCCCAATTCGGGTTATCTTTAATCCATTCCCCCACTAACGTAATATGCCCCAAATCGCGACTGACGTTGCGCTGCGCCTCCTCTAGTATGGGGGCTAGCGTCATATCGCCGCCCAAAACCGTAGTCGACAAACCTCGGTGGCGCTGAATGTGCATCAACATGGAGCGCAGCGCCTGTAGCCAAATCACGCCTTGGGCGCGCTTCTGCCTTTGGTGCTGGCGTCGCACTACCCAAGTCGCAGCCGCTAAGACTGCAACGAATACCGTGGCGATGCCAAACATCAGCGAAATGAGGGAAGGTTCCATAATCGTCCAATCATTAATTAAGCTTTGAACCACCAAAACGTCAAAGCACCAAAACCGTGAACACGTAAATTGAACAGTCATCACGCGCCGCAGCCCGGGGTGTAATGCAATTACCTCACCAAAAGCCTATTGGACGCACAAATAAAAAAACCGCCGGTGTATGGGCGGTTTTTTATATCGCTGCAATCACCCGTACTGGATCGAGGTTTTTCTGGCTCGCTCAAGACTTGGGGCGCTAACTATTTTACGCATTGATATGCTCAGCAATGAAGCTTTGCACTTTAGTGATATCGTTGTCCAGCACTTGGAAACGTTCCTCGCGATCAAACAGGTCTTGCATATGATGGGGCAAGACAGGATCTTGGCAGCCCGCCTTTTGAATCGCTTCTGGGAACTTGGCGGGGTGCGCCGTGGCGAGGCAAATCATTGGCGTTGCGACGTCGCGTCGCGTTTTGCGAGCGGCCTCCACGCCAATCGCGGTGTGCGGGTCGAGTAGGTACTCGGTATTTTCAAAGGTGCTTTGAATCACGCGCAGCACGTCATCATCGCTGAGTCGGTAGCTACTAAACAGGGCACGCGCTCGTGTTAGTGCATCATCACTCAGTGACATACTACCGCTTTTAAATTGCTCCATCAGGCCCGCAATAGCGCTGCCGTCACGATCATATAAGTCGAACAACATGCGCTCGAAATTACTGGACACCATAATATCCATACTTGGCGACAGGGTATGCTCCAACGGGTGCTTAGAGTGGTCATTGGCGCTGATGCAGCGGTGCAGGATATCGTTCTGGTTCGTGGCAATCACCAGCTGATCGATCGGCAAGCCCATTCTGCTCGCTAAATAACCGGCAAAAATATCGCCGAAATTACCGGTCGGCACCGAAAAGGACACCTTTCTATCTGGCGAGCCAACAGCTGCGCCGGCATAAAAGTAATAGACGATTTGCGCCATAATGCGCGCCCAGTTAATGGAGTTGACTGCGACCAACTGGCGCCCTTCTGGCAAAAAGGATTGATCGGCGAAACTGGCCTTTACCATATTCTGACAATCGTCGAAGTTACCTTCGAGCGCGATATTGTGCACGTTATCTTCGATCACCGTGGTCATCTGACGGCGCTGAACATCCGACACGCGCTTATTCGGGTGCAAAATAAAAATATCGACATTCTTACAATGACGACAGCCCTCAATAGCTGCCGACCCGGTATCGCCGGATGTAGCACCCATAATCACAACTTTTTGCTGGCGCTTTTCTAAAATAAAGTCCAGCAAGTTACCTAGAAACTGCAAAGCAAAGTCTTTAAAGGCCAGTGTGGGCCCTTGGAATAGCTCGAGAATAAATTCATTGTGGCCAGTTTGCACCAGCGGCGCTATGGCATCGTGCCGAAAGTTCTGATAAGAACGATCGATAATGTCTTTTAATTCGGTGTCGGATAACGCGCCCTCAACAAACGGCGCCATCACTTTAAAGGCGAGCTCGTTATAGGGTAAGCCGCGCATTTCAGCGATATCACTGGCACTAAATTGCGGAATAGTTTCCGGTACATACAGGCCGCCGTCGGTGGCCAAGCCGGTTAATACAACATCTTCAAAACTGAGTGCGGGCGCCTGCCCACGCGTACTGATAAATTTCACAACTAAGCTCTCAAGCGTAATAATTTGGCATTAGGTTTATGCACATTAATCTAAGGACTCAACTCGGATACGAACAACCTTACCCACGATGGTGTCTAAGCCTTCAATTTTGTTGATGGCGTCATTCATGTACTTTTCTTTCACACGACTGGTCAATACGATGACAGGCACTTCAATTTGGTCTTCTTTGGGTTCCTTTTGGATCAAGGCTTCAATACTAATGCCCTGATCACTCAAGATCTGAGTCACCCGCGATAACACACCGGGCTTATCCACCGCCGACAAGCGTAGGTAATAACCCGTCTCGATCTCCTCCATCGGCATAATGGTGTGATTTTGTAGGCTATTGCTCACAAAACCTAAATACGGTACACGGTTTTCAGGGTCAGCCGATAGCATTCGCGCCAAGTCTACAACATCGGCAATCACCGAGGACGCAGTAGGCTCGCTGCCTGCGCCGGGGCCGTGATACATCGTCGAGCCGACCGCATCGCCTTTTACCAAAATGGCGTTATCCACGCCATCAACATTGGCAATTAATCGGCGATGCGGAATAAAGGTGGGGTGTACACGCAACTCGATGCCCGTGTCATGCTGGCGCGCGATACCCAAGTGCTTGATGCGGTAACCAAGCTCTGTCGCGTAGGTCACGTCTTCCGGCACGATATCAGCAATGCCCTCGCAATAAACTTTATCAAACTGGAGCGGCATACCAAAGGCCAAGGATGCCAGAATCACAAGCTTATGGGCTGCATCAATGCCTTCAACATCAAAGGTGGGGTCGGCTTCGGCGTAGCCTAGCGCCTGGGCCTCTTGTAACACATCTTCAAAGCTGCGGCCTTTGTCGCGCATTTCGGTCAGAATAAAGTTGCCCGTGCCGTTAATGATGCCCGCCAGCCACTCTATTTTGTTTGCCGCCAAACCTTCGCGCAACGCGCGGATAATCGGAATGCCCCCGGCAACGGCAGCCTCGTAAGCGACCGACACACCATTGGCTTTGGCAACCGCAAAAATTTCGTTACCAAACTCGGCGATCAGTGCCTTGTTAGCCGTGACCACGTGTTTGCCATTTTCTACGGCTTTTAAAATTAGCTCTTTAGCCAGCGTTGTGCCGCCAATCAACTCAACCACAATGTCGATATCGGGGTTGTTCACAACATCCATAACATCGCGCGTGACATAGGTAGAGCTCGTATCCGCATTGGGGTTATCGCGACGCGCACCAATATGTGTAATTTCAATATTGCAGCCAGCTCGAGCGCTAATTTCGGCCTTGTTGCGCGTAAGTACGTTAAATGTACCGCTACCAACGGTGCCCAGACCACAAATACCTATTCTTACCGTTTTCAAAACCCACCTCATATTGGCGATTAATAAATGAATCAAAGGCAGGATTTTAGTGGAAAAAATGCTGCCAAAAGGGTCGCTACGATACTGACGCGCAGCGGGAGTGTCAATGTAATTAAGAAGACTGTACTTGCTGGAAACTTACGCGATATACACGCAAAGATTGGCTAGAACACTCTTTTTTAAGTCAATATATTGCGAGCCATCAACGCAAAAAGCCTTGACGCGATTGCGCCAAGGCTTTTTGTCGCGCCAAAGCCGCTAGCCGTGGCGATGGTGCTTTAGCAGGAGGCTAAAAAGGACTACTTGATGCCCAAACGAGCGGCCAGTGCATCCGGCTCTAAAAAGCCTGCAATCAACTCTCCGCTTTCCAATACTAATGCCGGCGTGCCGGAAAGGCCGATTTCGCGGCCTAGATTAAACTGCTCTTCAATCGGGTTACCCGCACAGACGTTTTCTGGAATCTCTTCGCGATTTTTCAGCTTAGTCATCGCCGTTTGCTTGTCTTCAGCACACCAAGCCGAGGCAACTTTTTTGTAGGAGCCGCTACCGATACCGGCGCGAGGGTAACCCAAATAGGCCACTTCGATACCCATTTCGTTCATTTTTGCCATATTGTGGTGAAGCTTTTGGCAATAATAGCAATCGACGTCGGTAAACACGTACATACGCGTTTTTCGCTCACCCTTGGGAGAGAAGATCACCATGTCTTTATCTTCAACCGAGGCCACCGCTTTAGCGCGATCACCGTTGCGAGACTCTTCAGATACATTGGTAATCTTGTTGGGTTGCACGCGAAACAAGTCGCCTACAATAAAGTTCGAGCCATCAGCGGTGCTGTAAATATTGCTCGAAGGGCCAACACTGACTTTGTAGATGCCGGGCATTTCTGTCTTTTCAATGGCGCTAATTACAATGCCAGGCTTAGCGGCTTGCCAAGCTGCGCTGATTTTCGCTTTTACTTTATCTAGCCCGTCATCAGCCGCTGCTGCGCCAAACGAGCATGCGGCAATAACAGCCGCCACAGCGACTCGAGAAACCAACAGCGACTTATTTTTCATCATATTCATTATTTGTACTCATACTTGTGTTGGAAACTTTGGCGATAAAAAGAGCCCAAAGCAGCAACGCGTTTCACCGCGCACATTAGCGCGATCCATATCGGTAGTTTAGCTGACCGCGAGTCTAACGCATTGTTCCCTCTGGTTTCTAGCGGGTGATACACAACGCACATGCATATCACCCAAAGAGGTACGTAACTCACAAACAAAAAAAGCGGCCGTAGCCGCTTTTTTTTGTGATAGACAATTATTTGCCCAGCTTCTCTTTGATTCGAGCCGCTTTACCCGTCAAGTCACGCAAGTAGTACAACTTGGCCTGACGAACGTCACCGCGACGCTTCACTGAAATTTCAGCGATTTGGGTACTGTGAGTTTGGAAAGTACGCTCAACGCCAATGCCGTGAGACATCTTGCGCACGGTGAACGCAGAGTTCAAGCCGCGGTTGCGCTTACCAATAACAACACCTTCGTAAGCCTGAAGACGTGAACGCTCACCTTCAACAACACGCACCTGAACAACAACGGTATCGCCTGGGGCGAAATCAGGTACGTCTTTTTTGAGCTGCTCGTTTTCCAGCTCCTGGATAATTTTGTTCTTAGAACTCATGGCATGCTCCCGCTTATATATGTAGCTTCTCAGCTAGTAAAATCATTTATCTCAATCAATTTTAAGGCCCTTGCGGTACTCGTCGAGTAGCGCTTTTTGTGCCTCGTCCAATTCCATATCGCACAACAGGTCTGGCCTGCGCGCCTGCGTTCTACCCAAAGACTGTGTCAGCCTCCACTGGGCAATACGCTGATGATCTCCCGACATTAGCGCCTCTGGCACCCCCATCCCGTTAAACGCTTCGGGACGAGTGTAGTGAGGGCAGTCTAAAAGACCATACTCAAACGAATCTTGGCTTGCGGAGCTGGCATCACCCAGTACCCCCGGAAGCATTCTCATCACTGCATCTAGCAGCACCATTGCCGGCAGCTCACCGCCACTGACAACGTAATCCCCTATCGACCACTCTTGGTCAACACAGGTTTGTATAAAGCGTTCATCGACGCCTTCGTAACGCCCCGCAACCAATATGAGATTGCGCTGATCACTAAGCGTTTTAACGCCGGCTTGGTTTAGCCGCTGCCCTTGAGGCGACATATAAACCACTTGACCTGCGCAACCGGCAACTTCGTGCTGCCATTCTTTTGCAGCTGTTACCGCTTTTAACAAGGGCTCTACCCGCATAACCATGCCGGGGCCACCACCGTAAGGCCGGTCATCAACGGTACGGTGTTTATCGGTCGTGTAATCCCGAGGATTAAAAAACCGTACATCCACTATGCCATCTGAGACAGCCCTGCGCGTGACACCGTAATCGGTAATCGCGCGAAACATCTCTGGAAACAGCGTGACTATACCTATATGCAAAGCTGTACCTATATGCAAAGCTGTACACCTGTGGCCAACGTCGAACCCGTGCAATCAACACCGGCTTGGGTGCCAACCGCGCCCGCTAAAGCAAGCACTAAAACTCAGGGTCCCAATCAACGTCCACCTCGCCTGCAGCAAGGTCAATGCGCTTAATAAACTGCCCCGGCAAATAGGGAATTAACCGCTCGCGGCCATCGATGCTGTCATCACACGGCGCTACGACCAGTACATCGTTCGCGCCCGTCTCCATCAGGTTTTTGATCACACCTAATACTGTGCGATTCGAGCTGTCACCCGCAAACACTGAATATACTTTCAAGCCCACTAGCTGATGCCAGTAATACTCTTCGCTTTCGAGCTCGGGCAGCTGATTAATATCAACTTCGATAGCAGCCTTACCCAGCGCGGCCGACAGATCTCTGTCGTCGTAGCCCTTGATATGCACCACCAAGCCCTGAGGCCTAAACGCATAATCGTCAACTTCTACAACCTTAAGCCCGTGAGCGGTCTTTAAATACCAAGGCTGATAGCTAACGATGTTTTCAGCTGGCTGGGTGTTAGTTTTGACTTTTAGCCAACCCTTAACACCGAATACGCCAACTAAATGGCCTACAGCAATACGATCACTCATAAATAAGCAGGCCTACTGCAGCGAGATTAA
The DNA here is from genome assembly GCA_036554385.1 of Marinagarivorans sp. Classification (GTDB taxonomy): domain Bacteria; phylum Pseudomonadota; class Gammaproteobacteria; order Pseudomonadales; family Cellvibrionaceae; genus Marinagarivorans. The sequence goes on from DATBNJ010000331.1 coordinate 21,986, forward strand.
GCCGCTACAGCAGTTTTTTTCGCATCTTTGATCAACTGGCTTACACGGTCAGACAGCTGCGCACCGGTGCCTACCCAGTAATCGATACGGTCTTGATCAACGCGAAGACGCTCTTCTTGACCACGGGCGATAGGGTTAAAAAAGCCAACTCGCTCGATGTAACGACCGTTACGTGAGCTACGGCTATCGGTTACAGTCAAGTGGTAGAAAGGGCGCTTTTTAGAACCGCCACGCGCTAAACGAATGGTTACCATGTAAATCACTTCCAATTAATTGGTTTGAATAAGGTTTCGGGGCGAGTGCTGATTATTGAAAATCCAGAACAGCAAAACATCTAACCGCAAACACAGCAGCAGTTAAATTAAACAACAACGGCTGATAACACAGGTCCCGCGAAAGGCGGCGCATTTTACTGAAAAGCATGCGCCGTGTATAGAGTTTGATCACTGATTTTTGGTTTTTTTGGTTTTTGGGGCTTGGCACACACTTTAAGCCATCCGCCCAGCGCTCTCAAAAGCGCTACCGGGCCGGACGCTAACGCATCGGCGGCAGGCCACCGCCGCCCGCACCACCGAGCATTCCGCTCATGCCGCGCATCATCTTGGCCATGCCGCCGCCCTTCATTTTTTTCATCATTTTCGCCATTTGCTTGTGCTGCTTCAGCAAACGGTTCAAGTCTTGAATTTCCGTACCCGAGCCCATGGTGATGCGACGTTTGCGCGAGCCATTAAGAATGTCTGGGTTTTTGCGCTCAGCTGGGGTCATGGAGTTAATAATGGCGTCCATCTGTTTAAACTGCGAACTCACATTGGCCTGCTCCGCCATTTGGGCAATATTGCCCATGCCCGGCAGTTTTTCCAACACCGAGCTCATGCCGCCCATGTTTTGCATCTGCTGAAGTTGGTCGCGCAGATCCTCCAAATCAAAAGACTTGCCCTTTTTAACTTTAGCAACCAGCTTGTCGGCCTTGGTTTTATCGAGCTTAGACTCGGCCTGCTCGATCAGCGACATCACATCGCCCATGCCCAAAATACGCGAGGCTAAACGCTCAGGATAAAACGGCTCCAAGGCATCGACCTTTTCGCCCATACCCAAAAACTTAATGGGCTTGCCGGTAATGTGTCGCACCGACAAAGCCGCACCGCCGCGGGCATCGCCGTCGGCCTTGGTCAGCACGACACCGGTCAGCGGTAACGCCTCGTCAAAGGCTTTAGCGGTGTTAACGGCATCCTGACCGATCATGGCGTCAATCACAAACAGGGTTTCGATGGGGTCAATGGCGGCGTGAAGGCCTTTGATTTCACCCATCAAGGCTTCATCAATATGCAAGCGGCCCGCGGTATCGACGATCACCACATCGGCAAACGTCTTTTTAGCCTGCGCGATGGCGCCATTGGCAATATCAACAGGCTTTTGGTCGGGGCTAGACGGGAAAAACTCGGCTCCCACTTCCGTGGCCAACGTCTCTAGCTGCTTGATCGCCGCAGGGCGATAAATATCCGCACTGACGACCATCACCTTCTTCTTATGCTTTTCCTGCAAGAACTTGGCGAGTTTGGCCACCGAGGTTGTTTTACCCGCCCCCTGCAAACCAGCCATTAAAATGACGGCCGGCGGCTTAGCGGCAAGGTTTAAGCTTTCGTTAGCCTCACCCATGACGCTGGTCAGTTCACTTTCAACAATTTTAAGGAACTGCTGCCCAGGGTTGAGTGCGCGCGACACCTCTTGCCCCAGCGCACGCTTGCGCACCTGATTCACAAAGGCCTTGACTACCGGCAGCGCAACGTCCGCCTCAAGCAAAGCCTTGCGCACTTCGCGCAATGTGCCCTGTATGTTGTCGTGGTTAAGGCGAGCCTTGCCGGTGATTTTGCTAAGCGATTGACTTAAACGGTCTGAAAGATTCTGAAACATAAGCGCATCTTTTGCGGTATAAGAAAAAATTGGAGGCGAATTATAGCGGCTTAAACCAGTAAAAACGACTGATGCCCGACTTTCCCACCATATCGCCTAACACAGTACTTGCCAAGCCACCTTAGCAACCACTACCCTAACGCACTTATAGACGGATCGTAGAACCCAGCACCATGCCAATTACAATTACACTCGCGCTCTACTGCGCCGCTTGGTTTTTGCTTGTGCGCTCGTTGCGACAACGTAAAAGCACGCCCCCAGCCATTGTACCGGCACTGCTCGCCATCGCACTGGCGTGCCACGCCTTTAGCGCCTACCGCCTTATCGCCACCCCTTTCGGCTATGACTTCAGCTTATTCCGTATAGCGCCGCTGTTTTTTTGGGTTGCCAACCTGCTTGTTTTGGCCAGTAGCGTGCGCAAGCCGCTGTACAACATGTTCGTCTTATTGCTGCCCTTTACCGCAGCATCACTGCTAAGCGCGCTCTTTTTTGCTGACGACAATCGCAATGTTATTCAATTAAGCGGCGGCGTGCTAACACACATTGTGCTGTCCATCTTTGCCTACAGCACGCTCACCATCGCGACAATCCACGCTATTATTCTTTCCTACCAAGACCACCAACTGCACAACCGCCACGCAGCCGGTTTGGTACGCCTGCTGCCACCGCTGCAAACGATGGAGGCTCTGCTTTTTGAGCTATTGTGGACGGGGCAAATCCTGCTCACGGTGGCGATTGTTTCGGGCGCAATATTTGTCGAAAATATGCTGGCTCAACACCTAGCCCATAAGAGTGTGTTTTCAGCGCTTTCTTGGATCACCTATTCGGTCCTTCTTTGGGGACGCTACCAACTGGGCTGGCGCGGTAATGTCGCCGTGCGCTGGACGTTAACGGGCTTTGTATTTCTAATATTGGCCTATTTCGGCTCCAAATTTGTGCTCGAAGTACTGATCAATAGCTAACCAATCGCACACCGATACCAGCACTTAAAGGAATCGCCAGTTTGCTCTTGCACGCTCGTGTTTTCTGGTACACCATAGCGCGCTCAGTTTAAACGAGCCTCATTTCTCTTGAACGACATACCCATACAGGTACTGTTTATCGCGCTAGCGGTGTTACTGGTACTTTCAGCCTTCTTTTCCAGCTCCGAAACGGGCATGCTTTCGCTCAACCGCTACCGGTTGCGTCACCTTATTAAAAAGCACCACAAAGGTGCTATGCGCGCGGGCGAGCTACTCGAGCGGCCCGATCGCTTGCTCGGTGTTATCTTAATCGGCAATAACTTAGTCAACATCTACGCGACAACCATCGTTACCGTGATCGGCGCGCGCATGTATGGCGAACTGGGCGTTGTTGTTGCCCCCATCATATTGACCGTAATCATTCTTATTTTTGCGGAAATCACACCCAAAACACTGGCTGCGGTATTTCCCGAAAAAGTCGCCTTTCCCGCGACCCTGATCCTCAAGCCTTTACTTTTTATTTTTTACCCTGCCGTCGTGTTGGTGAACAGTATGTCCAACGGCCTCGTACGGTTAATGGGCGCAGACCCTTCCGGTAAAACTGGCGGCGACCACCTCCACCCAGACGAGCTGCGCACCGTGGTAGACGAAGCTGGCGACCTTATTCCCGACCAACACCAAGGCATGTTACTCAACGTACTCGACCTCGAAAAAGCGACCGTCGAAGACATTATGATTCCGCGTAATGAAATAGTCGGCATCGACCTAGAACACAGCATCGATAGCATACTCGAACTGATTCGCACCACCGACTACACCCGCCTGCCGGTGTACGAAGGCGATATCAACAATGTGGTTGGCGTGCTCCACATGCGCAAAGCCACGCGCTTTTTACGCGGTGCCGACCACGACATTACCGAACAGGATATTCGCGAGCACATGTCCATTCCCTACTTTGTGCCCGAATCCACACCACTCCACATTCAGCTGATGAACTTCCAAAAGGAAAAGCGCCGACTGGCCATTGTGGTTGACGAATACGGTGAAGTTCAAGGCGCAGCGACCTTGGTTGATCTACTCGAGGAAATTGTTGGCGAGTTCAGCACCGATGGCAGCGACGGTAGCGACGAGGAGATTACCGACCTACACAACGGCTGGTACCTTATTGACGCCACCACCTCCATGCGCGACATTAACAAGCAACTGGGCTGGAACCTCCCGACCGACGGCCCCAAAACCATTAACGGGCTGGCGTTTGAATACCTCGAGCGCATCCCCGATGGGCCCTGCAGCTTTGAAATGGGCAACTACCACTTCGAACTCACTCGCATCGGCGACACTATGATCGAATCAATGCAAGTTAGATCGCTCACCGACAGTTAATTCTTACCCTGCCCCCTCCATCGCGCTTTGCAAAGCCCAAAAAAAGCCGGCACTCACTTGAGGTCGGCTTTTTTGACCATAACAGAGCAAGCTTAGGGTTCTGTCACCCGCGCTGATTGTGCGGGCACGCCTTGGCCCGCTCGGCACGCACCAGCGCTGCTTCGGGCGGCTCAACTTGCCAGCCCGCCAACTGCTCATCAATTATGCTCGTCAACGCTGCGATGTGTCCGTCAGAGCTATTAAGCGAGGGGATATACTCGAAACACTTGCCGCCGGCCGCTAAAAAGTAATCGCGGTTTTCCTCACCGATTTCTTCGATGGTTTCTAGGCAGTCCGCAGGAAACCCCGGGCACACAACCTGCACATGCTCAATCCCCTGCGCACCGAGGGCTTTTAGGGTGTGGTCGGTATAAGGCTGCAACCAGGGCTCTCGACCAAAGCGCGACTGAAAGGTCGTCATGAATTGCCCCTCTGCCAAACCAAGCTCATCGGCGATAAGCCGAGATGTTTTTAAGCACTGGCAATGATAAGGGTCGCCATTATGCAAATACTTAAGCGGCACGCCATGGTAGGAAAACAATAGCTTTTGCGGCCGCTCGTGATTTTGCCAATACTGGCGAATGCTGTCAGCAACGGCCTTTATATAGGCGGGCTTATCGCAGTATTGATTCACAAAGCGCAGCTCTGGCAGCCAGCGCCGCTGGCAAAAATCCGCGGCAATGGCATCAAATGTAGAGCCTGTGGTACTGCCCGAATATTGCGGGTACAACGGCAAAACCACTAACTTTCTAACGCCCTTTTGCAGCATGTTCTCCAGCACAGAGGCAATACTGGGGTTACCGTAGCGCATCGCATAAGCCACCTCAAAGTGCCCACCTTTGGCGCCATAGTGCGCCGCTAGCGCCTCGGCCTGGGCCTGTGTATGCACCGCTAAGGGCGAGCCTTGATCAGTCCAAACGCCGCGATAGGCCTTTGCTGAACGCGCTGGTCGAATGCGCAAAATCACACCGTGTAAAATCAGCTTCCAAATAAGCCGAGGCACCTCAACAACGCGAGGGTCGCTCAAAAATTCTGCAAGGTATCGCCGCAGCGCCGGCGTTGTTGGCGCATCAGGCGTGCCGAGATTGGTTATTAATATGCCGATTTTATCGGCTTGGTCATGGGAAAAACCGTGCGGATTGTTATATTTCACGTTAGGCCCTTAGGATTGGAACTTGAAAGCAAACTACTGTTACGCAATGGTGCGCGATAAAGATCTTTGCACAATACCTGCCCAAGAAAACAGGGCGCTCAGCAAGGACAGCAAACAAAGGTACACGCGAGCGCCAACAAAACCAAGTGAAAGCCAGCCAAACCCATGGCTTTTTAGGCTATTCACAATGGCGCGCAAGATGCCCGCCGCTTAAGCTTCATGCAAATAACCATAAATCTCCTCCGCGAGCTTTCGGCTAACACCGCTGACTTTAGCCAAGTCTTCGACACTGGCCTTGGTAATTTCCTGTAAGCCACCAAAGTGTTTAAGCATGTCGCGGCGGCGCTTGGGGCCTACGCCGGGGATATCTTCGAGGGTCGAGCGGCTGCGTTTTTTATCGCGTGCGGCCTTGTGGCCGGTAATGGCAAAGCGGTGAGCTTCATCGCGAATTTGCTGAATCAAATGCAGCGCAGGATTATCACTGGCTAACACTTTTTCGGAATTATCTTCGGCAATTAGGGTTTCAAAACCCGGCTTACGCGTCGTGCCTTTGGCAACACCAAACAACACCACACTGGTGATCCCCAGCTCAACCATAACCTCGCGCGCTTTGCTAAGCTGCCCCTTACCGCCATCAATCAGCAGTAAATCCGGCAAGCCAGCGCCCTCTTTTTGCAAGCGCGAATAGCGCCGCATAAGCGCTTGCTCCATGGCGGCGTAGTCATCACCGGCGGTAACGCCATCAATATTAAACCGGCGGTAACGGCTTTTCACGGCGCCATCGCGATTAAACACCACGCAACTCGCCTTGGTTTCCTCGCCACTGCTATGGCTGATATCAAAGCACTCAATCCAATTCGGTGTTTCGGGCAGTTTCAGAGCCTCTTGCAGGGCCTCAAAGCGCGCGAGCGTATGCACTTGCTGCCCCAAGCGGTTGCGTAGATTTTGGCTGGCCGCTTCATTCGCCATGCCGACCCAACGGGCGCGGTGGGTTCGCACCGTGTGGTTAATGGCCACTTTATGGCCACAACTATCACCAATCACTTGGGCTAATACCTCGGTATCTTCGAGGGCATGGCTAACGACCACCTCGGCGGGCACATCCATTTTTCGCCCGCCCAAATACAGTTGCGGCAAAAATTGTGCAATCAGTTCCGCGTGCCCCTCGGCAAGCTTATTCGCCAAGAAATAACTTTTACTGCCCAACATACGGCCGTCTCGAACAAACAGCACGTGCAGGCATGCTTGCTCGGCCTCGCTAGCACAAGCCACGATATCGGCATCGCCCTGCCCAGCCTCGACGGTCGTTTGCGCCTGCACCGTGCGCAAAGCGGTAATTTGGTCACGACACAAGGCTGCCTGTTCAAAATTTAAAGCCGCCGACGCTTGTTCCATCTCAAGCACAAGTTCTTGCTGCAACTGCTCACTTCGCCCCTCGAGAAATAACTGGGTGTGACGCACATCAAGGCGGTAGTCCGGCTCTGAAATAGCGCCGACACAGGGCCCTGTACAACGGCCGATTTGATACTGTAGGCATGGCCGCGTGCGGTTTTTAAACACGCTGTCCTCACACTGGCGCACGCGAAAAGTCTTCTGTAAAAAAGCCAAACTCTCGCGCACAGCACTCGCATTGGGGAAAGGGCCATAATACTTGCCCTTTTTGCGCTTGGCGCCGCGATGCAAGGCGATGCGAGGGTAAGCATCCGCATCGGACAGGAAAATATACGGGTACGACTTATCGTCCCGCATCAAGATATTGTAGGGCGGGCGCTGGGCCTTAATCAGGTTTTGCTCGAGCACCAGTGCCTGCGCCTCATTCGGCGCGACGGTAATCTCAATATCGGCGATGCGCCGAACCAGTGCTTGTGTTTTAGGGCTGAGCCCGCTTTTGTGAAAGTAACTGGAAACGCGATTTTTAAGATTTTTGGCTTTGCCGACATACAAAATTTTGCCGTCGGCATCGTACATCTGGTAGACGCCAGGCTGGGTCGTGAGGTGCTTTAAAAAGCGCGGGTAGTCAAACGGGTCCGTCATGGCCGGAGCAAGCCTTGGGCGCGCTATTCGCCGCCCAAGGTTTCGATATCCAGTATTTTATGTTTGATCGCCAAAATAGTGAGCTCAACATCGCTGTTAATATCGAGCTTTTCAAAAATGCGGTAACGATAGCTGTTGATTGTTTTCGGGCTAACACTGAACGAGTCAGCAATCGCCTGCACCTTATTGCCGTTGGCGATCATAATCGCCGTTTGCAACTCGCGCTCAGACAACAGCTCAAACGGCGACTGCGCACTGCCACCCGTAAAATTACGCAATGCAATTTGCTGGGCCACACTGCTTGCCATATACAACTGGCCTTTAACCACCTTGTGCACAGCATCGATAATTTCATCAAAGCTTGCGCCTTTGGTCACGTAACCGCTGGCGCCGGCTTTCATCAAACGCTCGGGAAACATGTCATCGGTAAGCGAGGTTACCGCAATCACCTTAATTTTGGAGTTGTGCGCTAGTATTTTACGCGTCGCCTCCAGGCCACCAAAGCCGGGCATACGGACATCCATCAACACAACGTCAACGGGAAGTAATCGCGCTTTGCTAACGGCTTCCTCTCCGCTTTTGGCTTCTCCTACCACCTCAAAGCCATCGACGTCAGCTAGCATACGTACTATCCCCATACGTACTAAATCATGATCGTCTGCGACGAGAATTTTTGTCACTGTACAACTGCCTATAATTTACCCAACCAAAGAGATGAGAAACACCCCATACAATCGGCCGACAATGTATCACCCCCCAGCGGTAGTGCCTAGCCGAAAGGGCCCGAGTGTTAATGAATTCATAATACAATTTTAATTTATGGACCTAAAGTCACCGAATGCACCTTTAAGTTCATCCAAAAGCGGCACCCATGCACCAAAACAACCCTTAAACAAACGTTTGTTTACACTCATAACCCCCGCCAGCTAATACTGCAAACACGCAACCCTGCAAACACACCTTGGTGCGCGGTTTAGCAGTAACGCCATAAATGGCCGTTTAGGCAAGGGCACAAACTACAACCGACAACTGGTTGCTAGCCAGCGCAGTAGCAATGGCACCACGCCCTGGAAAATAGCGAGCCCCGTCAATACCGTCATCGCGCCGACTAAACTCACCAAGCCAACGACCTCGCCTTCGACGGCCCAACCCAAAAGCATCGCCAACGAAGGGGTAATTAACGGGATTAATGCCACAGTAGTCACAGCACAGTGTTTTAAGACGTAAAAAAACAGCGTGTGCCCTAACAACGACCCTGCAACCACCAAATAGCTGAGGCCAGCAAAAGATCGCACGCCTATATCCGCGGGCAGAGGCTCCGCAAAAAGCCAGCCAATAAACACAAACAACGGCGTCGCAAACACCATCGAGCCGACGGTTTGCCTAAATGGGGGTATCGCAGGCAATGACTTTAGCCACACGGAGCTCAAAGCCCAACATACCGTTGCCGTCACGATCGCCGCGACCCCCATTAAGCCACTCCAGCCCAGCCGCAATTGCTCAATATTGATAAGGGCTAACCCCACCAGTGCAATGCAAAGCGCAAGCACTTTAACGGGCGTTAGCAAACGCTGGTTAAATAGCAACTGAGAAACCACCGCTACAAAAAACGGAAACAACCCGAAAATAACGCTCATAATGCCCGAGGGCACCGTTTTAGCGGCCCAGTAAACCAGCAACATCGTTGGAAACAAGCCCATAGAGCCCACCGCGTAATTTACCCAATCGCGCCGCGCATGGACCAAGCGCATCCCCATGAGTTTTAACAATGCATAACCCAGCAGCGCCGCCACAACAATGCGGCTGCTGATAGCAGTGATAAAATCAAAATCAGTATTGCTCCAATGGATGGCTAAGGGCGTCGTTGCCCAAATCAAGATCACACTAAAATACGCCAAAATAATGCTCATGACTGCGTCCTGTCGTTATTGCGCTATTAAATTTGCGCAAACGCTACAGCCAAAAACAAAAAAGGCCGCAGTGTTTGCTGCGGCCTTTGGGAGTGTAACTATTTATATCTCAAATTCGTTATCTCTCAAATTCGCAGCGGCCACGCACGCACGAGTGCCCAGCGAGGTGCTGGCACTGCCACAATACGTTTGGCTGCAAAATTGATTGATTTACACATGATGAATATCTTTCTTTTAGTAAAGTAAAAAAGCCGATAAAGTGTGGTTTAAATAATTATTTTCGTCAACCACTTTGATAAAAAATACTCGGCCTATTTTGCTTACGCCCGCAACTTTTTTGTTTTAGCTTACCGGATGCACTCGCATGAACATTTATTTAGTCGGCGGCGCCGTTCGCGACCAACTGTTAAATTACCCCAGCACCGAGCGCGACTGGGTGGTCGTGGGCGCAAGCCCCAAAGATATGCTTGCGCTAGGTTACGCGCAAGTCGGCAAGGACTTCCCTGTTTTTTTGCACCCTAAAACAAAAGAGGAATATGCGCTCGCCCGGACCGAACGAAAAACCGGGCCGGGCTATGCAGGCTTTAGTTTTGACACCACCACTGATGTCACCCTCGAGCAAGACCTAGCGCGCAGAGACCTCACCATCAATGCCATAGCGCAAGCCGACGACGGGCAGTTAATTGATCCGTTCAACGGTCAGCACGATATCGAAACCAAAACCTTGCGACACGTTTCCGACGCCTTTGCCGAAGACCCGGTGCGGATTTTGCGAATCGCACGGTTTGCCGCCCGCTATCACCATTTAGGTTTTTGCGTTGCGAAAGAAACCCAAACACTGATGCGTGCCATGGTCGACAATGGCGAGGTCGACGCATTGGTACCCGAGCGAGTATGGAAAGAAACCGCGCGCGCATTGTGCGAGCAAGACCCGCAGGTTTTCATCGAGGTGTTGCGCGACTGCGGCGCCCTCGCACGGATTATGCCGGAGCTCGACACCCTATTTGGCGTACCACAACCTGCCGAACACCACCCAGAAATAGACACAGGCGTGCACACACTAATGAGCTTGCGCCACGCAGCCCAAACGAGTGATGACCTTTGCATACGGTTCGCCACGCTTGTCCACGACCTAGGAAAAGGACGCACGCCAGAGACCTTGCTACCACGCCACCACGGCCACGAACAAAGCGGGCTCGCGGCGGTTAAATCACTGTGTCGTCGGTTGGGCGTACCCAACGACTGCAAACGTTTGGCGCTAGCCGTTTGCGAGTTTCACACCCACTGCCACCGCGCCTTCGAGCTCAACCCTAAAACGTTAAACAAACTGTTTAACCACTTTGGTGCGTACAAGAAACCCCGCTTGCTCGAAGATTTTTTACAGTGCTGCGAGGCAGACGCCAAAGGGCGAACAGGGTTTGAGACCAGAGACTACCCTCAAGCCAATTACCTACGTGAAGCCTTAGCCAGCTGCGCCGATATTAGTGCCGCCGAGTTTATGGCCAAGGGGCTGCAAGGCCCGGCGATTGGCGAGGCCATGAACAACGCGCGCGTTAAGCGGCTCGAACATTTTAAAAAACATTACCCGAATAGTTAAAAACCACAGGACAGCGCTATGAGTCGCACCGAATCACACAGCCAAACGCCACCCCCAAAAAATGACCCGATTCACCCCGTCGCCATTATTACCGGCAGCGCACAACGCATTGGTAAAGCACTGGCCACCGAGCTGCATGCGCACGGCTACAATGTGGTACTGCATTACTTTCGAACAAGCGTTCAAAGCTTAGTGGACGAGCTCAATCAACGGCGCAATCATTCAGCGATTGCCGTCCAAGCAAACTTAAACGACACCGCAGCGGCCGACACCATTGTCGACGCTGCCATTAAGCACTACCAACGCGTGGACTGCTTAATTAATAACGCCTCAAGCTTTTACCCTACCCCCATCGGCAACGCCGACCATCAACAATGGCAAGACCTCATCAACACCAATGCCGCAGCCCCGTTTTTTATCAGCCAAGCCTGTGCCCCGCATCTAAAAAGGACCTTGGGCAGTATTATTAATATTGCCGATATTTATGCCGACAAACCCAAGCGCGAACACACCCTTTACTGCATGGCCAAAGCGGCAAATGTGATGTTAAGCAAAAGCTTGGCCGTTGAACTTGCCCCAGAAGTACGAGTCAACGGCATAGCACCAGGCGCCGCACTTTGGCCTAACGATACGCCACCGGCCGACGAGCAAGGCTCACTGCAAAAAATTCCACTCGCCCGCATTGGGGGCGCAAAAGCCATTGTGGATACAGCACTTTTTTTACTAAAAAAGGATAGCTATATAACTGGGCAGATTATCGCCGTTGACGGTGGCAAGGCGATCGCCGGCATCGCTTAACACACCGGCATGTTAAATATCAGCTAAAATTGATGTAGGACAAACCAGCTTTAGTTCACAAGCGGGTATTGTCTGCAACAAAGGCTCAAACGCTAAAAAAAGAGGGACCGCTAGTGCAAAGTCGGTTTCGACGCAACGGTAAACCAACGAGCCACGCAGGCCTCAACGTATACACCAGCTAAGGTGCTAAACCAGCTCAGGAACAAAGGAGAAAAACGATGAACATTTTTCCACGACAACAGCTAAACGAACTGCACAACTTACTCGACCATGCGTGGCTCCCCTTACGCGAGCCCGGCGGTCGCTACGGCACAATCTCTCCTAAGGTCGATCTGCGAGAAAAAGCCGACACCTACGAAATTAGCTTAGAGCTTCCAGGCTTAAAAAAAGAAGACATCGAGATAAGCTTAAGCAAAGGCGTATTAACCGTCGAAGCCCAAAATAGCGAAGAAAAAACCGAAGCTGAACACGGGCGTGTTATCCGACAAGAACGCCATTACGGCAAGTACGTTCGCAGCTTTGAGCTAAACCCCAACATTCATCAAGCCGATATTAGCGCTAAATTTGAACACGGCGTATTAATTATCGACATTCCCAAAGCGCCAAAAAGCGACGAGCCCGCAACACGCATTACTATCGGCTAATCAATAAGCCAAAAAAACCACTCGCTGTGATCAATGAGTGGTTTTTGTGCGCGTGTAATCTAAGGGCGCATTAAAAACCAGACCAGGTTAACGATAAGCTCGCATGACGAGATTGACCGGGGAAGTAACGCTCTTCGCCAAACGAGACATCGGCGCGATCGGCGTAACGCGAATCAAAAATATTCAATACAGAGGCGGCAATTGCAAGGTCGCTGGAATAGGCCCATTGAATTCGGGCATTCGCTACTTGATGCCCTTCATACCGGTAGGCGTTTTCTGGGTCGAGGTAATAATCGCCCATAAACGCGCCTTCGAGATAGCCCGATACTTTATCTGTCACCTGCCAAGAGAGCAGCGCCGAGTGCATTTTTTCCGGCGCCGTATCGATAAAATTGCCCTTTATTGCGGCATCGCTATCGAGCATATCGGGACTATTGGCGTACTTGTGTTGCGCAATAGTGCCCGCCAACTGAAAGCTTAAATCGTCTAATAATTGTGTACTCACTTCGTATTCGAGCCCTCGGTGACGCGTTTGCGCACCGCTGACGTTGGCTCGATTAGTATCCTGAAAAATGCCATTTTTCATTTCCATGTAAAATAGCGCTAGCTGGTAATTAACCCGCGCAAACCCACCACGCCAGCCCGCCTCTATACTCTTTAGCTCTACCGCGTCTAAATCGGCGAATGTTTGCTCTTGCTGAAGCCGATATAATTCCGTCGCCTGCGGCGCGCGAAAGCCACTGGCGGCGTTGACAAACACCGCCTGTGAATCGGTTATTAAATAACGCACGCCAAGCGCCGAAGAAATTGTACTGTAGGTATCACTGCGGTCAGCGGGCCGGTAAAAACGACAATTTTCCACGCCGTCGGCACAAGCGCTACCAGCCTCTGCGTTTGTGTCATACTCATAACGCTGATAATCACCGCGAAGATTGGCTCTAAGTAGCCAGCCATCGGATGGCAGCCACTCCAAACCCGCATAGGCAGCTCCCGATAACGCATCGACCGAATAATCGTAATGGGTACCAACGGGAAAGCGCTCGGCACCGAAGGGCGCCTCGTTTTCTTGCACTTCGGATAATTGACCTCGAGTTACCTCAGCATCACCCCCTGCACGCAATGCAAGCGTGGACGATAAGGGTTTTTCGTAGTCTGCCTGTAGCCCGACTGATGAATGTTTATTGCGCTCGACCGGCTGCCAAGGCAAAAAATGCATCAAAAACTCCATATCGGCATGACGGGCATAGGGCGTAATGGACACAGTCGCATCGCCGCGCTGCCAGGCCATTCGATGGTAGCCGTGCAACGATAGCGACTTACGATAGGCATCGGGGTTTTCATTTTGCAGCCTTAGTTCAGCATTTTTGTAGGCATCTTTGCCATTGATGTAGCCGGCCGTTTGCTGATTTAAATTCGTAATACTGAAACCGGACTGAGTCTCGGTATTGGCTCGGTCGGTCTGTCGCTTCAACGACATTTTTTGCTGTTGATAACCGGCGCTGTCACGCTCGTCGGTGTTATCAGTGACCGTAGCCGCCGCAAACCAATCGGCCCCGCCGCTACGCCCTTGAAATGGCTTGGCGACATTAAGCCGATAAAATGCTTGATTTGAGGCCTCAAGCGATAGTTTAGCTGCCGCCGGTTCACTCGCTTTCGGCATGCGGATATCAATTGAGCCGAATAGCGCGTTGCTACCGCGCAGCGCGGAGTTTGGGCCGCGCTGAACTTCTACAGCCGCGGCAGCCTCATAGTGGCTATCGAACAATTGATTGGCATTGCAAAAGCCGGCGGCGCGCAGTGGGATGCCATCTTGGCTCATCTGAAAAGCCCCACAGGCACCGGCGCCGGTAAACACCGGGGAGCGAATGGCGGTGAGGTGCTCTTGGCCACTGCCGCGGCTCACCCAAGTGCCAGAGACCTGCTGAAACAACTGGTGCATATGGTCCGCATTAATACGGCTGAGGCTTTCACTGTCAACCACCGTCACCGCCTGAGTCATGTCTTGCAATGCGGTAGGGGTTCGCTGCGCTGTCACCACTATTGTTTCAAGGTAGTTATCCTCAGCCGCCGCCAAATTCGCGAGCAATAAACACACTATCGACGCTTGCGCTTTTAGTCTTAACATAGGTCTCCTAAACACTAAAATAGGCGCAGAGATTGAAGGCAATCTTCTGCATGTCCTCCATTCGTGGAGATCTTTTTGCGAGCAATCAACAATCGCACTTTTTATGGCGACGCCGCAAAACGCCACCGATGGCCTTTCCCGATAAAAATTACTTATCCTTTGTTGGCACTAATCGATAAATAGCGCCTTTTTTGTCGGTCCCTTTGACCATGGCTAAATAAACATAACCATCCGGCCCGACCACCAAATCACGTATGCGCCCTTCGTTTTTCAGTAATAATTCGCTAGCGACAATCTCGCCATCTTTTAGCGTGAGGCGCTGCACTTCCTGTTTTGCCAAACTGCCCACCAACAGGTGGTTTTGCCATTTCGGGAAGGCGCTGCCAACGTACTCTGCGATAGATGTCACCGCAATGGACGGCACCCAATAATGTTTGGGTTGCGCCATATCGGGCGCCTGGGTATTGGGCGTAATCGGCGTGCCGTCGTAGTTCATGCCGTAAGTAATCTTCGGCCAACCATAGTTAACACCCTTTTCGATCAAATTCACCTCGTCGCCGCCGCGCGGTCCGTGCTCGGTTTCCCAAAGTTTGCCATCAGTCGCCAGCGTCAGCCCTTGCGCGTTGCGCGAACCGTAGGACCAGATGGTCGCCAGCGCTCCCTTAACGCCGACAAACGGGTTATCTTTAGGTATGCGCCCGTCGGCAAAAATGCGATGGATCTTACCGTTCGGTTGGGTTAAGTCCTGCGCTTGATCTTGTGCGCCGCGATCGCCAACGCTAAAAAAGAGGTAGTCGCCATCAAACACCATCCGCGAGCCAAAGTGGTAGGCCCTATCGGTATAGAATTTGTCATCCGCTTGATAAATTATCTGCGCTTGCGTGAAGCGGCCATTTTCAATTTTTCCTCGCGCGATCGCCGTCATTGCACCTTTTTTATTGGGCTGGCTGTAGCTTAAATAAACCCACGGGGTTTCACCGGCTTTTTCGCTCGGTTTGACCGCAACATCGAGTAACCCGCCCTGCCCCTTGGCCCAAACTTTTGGAATACCCGAAACAGCCTTTCTGCCCTTGCCGTCAATCAGCCATAAATTACCTTTGCGCTCTGTGACTAACAACGAGCCGTCGGGCAGAAACTCCAGCGCCCATAAAACATCAAAGCCCTCAGCAACTTGCTCGAGTTTAAAATCGTGATGCTGGCTCGAGTAAACGCCGTCTTGGGGCTTAACCTTGCTCATCGCTTGGCTGACTTTCGCCTGCGCCGCTTGCTCGCGAATAAAAATCACAAGCGCGCGGATATCTTTATCGCTTAGGGTATTGCCCCACGGAGGCATCCCAGCATCCGCAAGTCCCTCTCGGATTACCTTAGTTATCGCTTCATCGCTAGCACCGAAACGCCACTGCTCATCGACCAGAGAACTACCCAAGCCACCTTGTAGTTCTTTGCCGTGGCAGCTTGCACAAAACTGCTGGTAATTATCTTCCGCGGTTGCGGCAAACGTTAGTGGCGCCGATACAACCAGTTGGGCGGCCAATACTGCCGCGAACGGTTTTAACTTAAACATAGGTTATTCCTGCTCTGAATTTAAAGACGAATGGGCTCGCCCACCTGACGAGGCCGCCGAGAGCCATGACAACTGTCATCAGTGATCATGACAATCGACAATAGTGGCGTGCACGCAGAGGCGGCAATATAAAGCCTCAACCAACACTCAGCTAAAGGTCACTACCATGCCATACCAAATCAAAAACTCAACGCATCAACGGCTCAAACAACAGGCTTTAAGATTAATGTTGATACTCACGGCGCTTGCCTCGCCTCTGCATGCCACCGCCGAGCTTGAGCATTCGCCAGCAATCGAACAAGCCATTACCACGGCGATATATCAATACGACACAGTAAGGCTTGAGGATTTGGCAGCAAACAGCCAAGAGTATAACCAAGCCTACGCACTTTACCGCTTAGCGCAGGTCAATATGCAGCAAGCCGACAAAAAGCATTCGGCCCAAGCGCTGAAAAAAGCGAAAGGCATCTTAAACGCGCTGGACGACCCCGAAGCACAGGTTCTGAAGGCCGGCGTAATCAGCTTATTAATGGGCGCGGAGCCCCATAATGCCAAAGGGCTTGTTGTCGAGCTGCAGCAGGCTTTCGACGGGGACCAACAGGGCACCACTTTAGCCCGCGCGCAATTACTAAAAGCCATTAACCTAATGTACACCCCGCCAGCCTATGGCGGCAGTATTGAGCAGGCGGTGAGCCTGTTAAAACAAGCGGCAGGTAATTTCCAAAAAGGCCCAACCACGGTGGTCAGTTGGGGCGAACCAGAGGTTTACATCTGGTTGGGCAAGGCCTATCGACAACAAGGCAATGTCAACGCGGCCAAAAGCGCATTTGCGCAGGCACTCGAACTTGCGCCCCAGTGCCATTGGGCAGCCAACGAACTAAGCCAGCTCGATGGCCTTTGACGGTTTCTATCCTAAAACGCCATGCATGGCGTTTTAGGAAGCCGCAATAAACCGTCACAATAAAAAAGGGGGAATTTTATTTTTATTAAAAAATGGGGGAGATAAAGCGCAAGCCTTCCCCTTTCGCAAAAAAGGCAAGCCATAGCCAGGTTCGATTACATTTACCCATACAGCCATGCTTCACGTTAGAATGAGCTTTTAATATTTACCAAAGGTGCCCATGAATATCGAAACATTTGAAAGCTGGTCAATGATTATTGGCATTACCGCACTTATCGGATTTATGGGCTTTATCATGTGGGACTTAGCAAAACAGTCGAAAGCTGGGCGCTTTGGCACCCTTATGATCTTTGTCGTACTTGGGCTTGGCGTACTGGGTTTTATTATCAAAACCGTTGTAGTCTCTACCCTCGCGCAGTAGATTTTTACTGCCAGCGCAGGTGGGGCTGCCTCATCCGTAGACTCCAACGCGCAATTAGGTACCGTTATTGCCTATAGGCGCAAAACCATTATCGGCAACCCAGCGTTGCACGGCCCCTTTTAAGCCCACTCTAAAACTGCGCTGCTGAATGCCAAAATTTTCCGTGCACCGGCGCCCCTTGAGTACGGCCGTTCGCTCTACTAGATATGGCGCGGCGCTTTTGCTGGTCGATAACTCAGCCACACAAAAACCTTCGGCCCGCAATAGCCGCGATATGGCATCGGCAAACTCAGCCTCGCTGCACACATCGCTCGAGTGCATATGAAATACGCCCCAATTTTCCGCCCCGCAGACAATTTGCTGAATGATCGCCACGATAGTTTTTGCCACTTCAGGCCAGGCCACCAAGGTCCCTGCCGCCGCTTCAGACACATTTAACACGGCGTTATTCAGCAAGCCTAAACACACACGCCCAAGCATGCCCTCGTCAACTTGCGTTTGGCTGAAGTTAACGAGCGTCCAGGGCGTTCTTAAGATTAACCCATGCTTGCAGCTAAGAACGGTGCTTTCCGCCGCCAGTAAATCTTGCCCTAAGGCGTCATCGGGCTGAGGCACAAGGTCTTCGTAAAGATCCTCTTGGTGGCTACCGAAAACGCGGTAAGAGGACAAGTGAATAAGTGGTAGGTTTTTGTGGCTGCACTGCGCCGTTAGGTTTTGCAGATTGGCAATATCAACAACACTTGCATGCACAACAATATTGATGCGCTCACCCTCGAGATAGAGACGCATATTATCCGATGACATAGACAAGACGTCGGGCGTAACCGCAAGCAGCGAAAAAGACAGCGACTCAAACGCAGCCTCTAATGCGCCATAAAACGCAGGCGAATCCGAAATCACTAAAATACGAAAACCCAAAGTCTAACCCCTTAATCAATGGCACTAGCGACCTAATCGACCTGTACTTTTAACACAAAACACGACCAACACAAAACGTGACATACCGTGCCTTACAGCCCTACGATAACCCATGATTCAAGCCGCGATTTAACGGCTCCGATAAACAGCGCAACAAGCCCAATCATTGGCCATCCTACCTCGCTCTAAATAAAAAAGCCCCGAATGGTTATCGAGGCTTTCGAGCATACTAAACGAAAGAACGTCTCTGGTAACTCTCAGAATGGGATGTCGTCATCAAAACTATCCATGCTGGGTGCCGGCGCCGGTGCTGGTTTTTGCGGGGCTTGGCTTGCTGGCGGCGCTTGATTATACCCAGGCTGACCACCTTGGGGGGCGGCTTGATGAGCTGCCGGTGCGGGCTGCTGATAGCCGCCAGGCTGCTGAGCACCCTGCTGTGGCGCGGCGCCGTAATTCGGCTGGGCTTGGTTGTAGCCCCCGCTGGCGTTGTCGCCGCGACTGCCTAACATTTGCATTTCGTTGGCGACAATTTCGGTGCTGTAGCGATCTTGGCCAGATTGATCTTGCCACTTACGGGTTCGCAGTGCCCCTTCAACATACACTTGGCTGCCTTTGCGCAAGTACTCGCCAGCGATTTCCGCCAAACGATTAAAAAACACCACCCTATGCCACTCGGTGCGGTCTTGGCGCTGGCCCGATTGTTTATCGGTCCAGCTGTCTGTCGTTGCGATACTGATGTTGGTAATGGCACTACCAGACTGGGTATATCGCACTTCGGGGTCTTGCCCCAAATTACCCACCAAGATTACTTTGTTAATACCTTTGGCCACGGTTTGCCCTCTCTACAATTTATTCCACGTCGACGATGGTTATTCAAGGCACGACGCGCGTTATTTCAAATATTCATCCAGTGCCTGTTGCTCAAAGTCGTCATTAACTTTTAAGTACAACAGCTGCTGTTCTGCTACCCATGCGCACTCTACCACGCCGGCCACCTTCGTCATAAGGGCTGGACCAGAAATTGGCTTTTTTTGCGGCACGCATAACGACTTCAAATACGGCGGTGCCTTCATAAAAACGGCGACGACAAGCCAAACCACACAGCAAATGCCGGCTGCCCAGAATACCTCAGCTACGCCAAAGTTTTGCACTAAATAACCGCCAGCAAAGCCCCCGACCGAAGCCCCTAAGAACTGGCAGGTTGAGTAAACGCCCATCGCAGTACCTTTGCTGCCAGCGGGTGCCTGCTTGCTTAACCACGATGGCAAGGTGGCTTCCAGCAAATTAAACGCCGTAAAAAAGAAGAATATACCTAATAACCACTGCCACCCAAAACCGCGCCCCAGCGCCAAGCCAAACAGGCTGACGGCCAATATAACAATGGCGAAAAGCAGCACGCCTTTAACCTTGCGTTTGCGCTCGGCCACAAAGATTAGCGGCACCATGGCAATAAAGGCTAGCAACATCACCGGCAGGTAATAATGCCAATGGGAATCAATCGGCTTGCCCGCTGATTCCAGCACAAGCGGCGCCGCGACAAAAGTTGCAGTTAACACAAAGTGCAATATAAAGATGGCGAAATTGAGGCGCAGCAAATGCCCGTTTTTAAGGGCGCGGCCAAACAGTGCTGGCACAGCTAGGCCTTCGGCACCGCGCAAGCTGTGCGCCGGCGGATTGGGCACCGCGCGCAGTAAAATAACGATGCCAATACCCGCTAGCGCCGAAGCCACCCAAAATATTGCGCTTAAACCACCGGCTGCCGCCAGCATCGGCCCCAAAAACATCGCAACCGCAAAGGACAAACCAATAGATGCACCGATAACCGCCATGGCCCGAGTGCGATTTTGCTCGCTGGTTAAATCGCCGACCAAAGCCAAAACAGCACTGGCAATCGCGCCTGCACCCTGTAATGCTCGGCCAATCATTAAGCCCCACACGCTATCGGCCATGGCCGCCACCGCACTGCCTAGCGCAAAGATAATCAGGCCGATAAAAATCACCGGCTTGCGCCCCCATACGTCGGACAGCAAGCCTAGCGGAATTTGAAAGACCGCCTGCGTCAAACCGTAGATGCCCAGCGCGGCCCCCAACAAAAATGGGGTTTGGTCGATGTAATCTCGACCGTATAGCATCATCACGGGGAACACCATAAAAAGCCCCAG
>DATBNJ010000333.1:0-4493 GCA_036554385.1 Marinagarivorans sp.
TCACTAATTGAAGGATCAATTTGCACAGTTTACTGCCCGTAGGGTGAAGCGCATGGATGCGCTGAGTGATTTACCCCACGTAAACTGCGGTTCTCCGGGCGGGACTTCCTTGCTCTCACAAAAAAATTACTATTTTTAGAAGTACCCTAAACAATTTAAGCTGTAATTTTTACGTCAAAAGCAAATTCAATGTAATTTTTAAAAAGGTGATTTAATGTCAGATGACAAGCAAAAGCCAACCACAACCGATGCCGGTATCCCCGTATCCAGCGATGAGCACTCCCTATCGGTAGGGCCCAACGGTCCGCTGTTGTTGCACGATCACTATCTTATCGAGCAAATGGCAAATTTTAACCGCGAGCGCATTCCAGAGCGTCAGCCCCATGCCAAAGGCGGCGGCGCGTTTGGCCGTTTTAAAATGACTGGTGATGTTAGTGAATACACTAAGGCAGCGTTATTTCAGCCCGGCGTAGATACCGACGTGGTCATGCGGTTCTCAACGGTGGCGGGCGAGCGCGGCAGCCCGGATACCTGGCGTGACCCTCGCGGCTTTTCGGTCAAGTTTTATACTACCGAGGGCAACTACGACATGGTGGGCAATAATACCCCCGTTTTTTTTATTCGCGACCCAATGAAGTTTCAGCACTTTATTCGTTCGCAAAAACGTCGCGCCGATAATAACCTGCGCGACCACGATATGCAGTGGGATTTCTGGACGCTATCCCCCGAATCCGCTCATCAGGTGACATGGTTAATGGGCGATCGCGGCATCCCCAAAACTTGGCGTCATATGAATGGCTATTCCAGTCATACCTATATGTGGGTGAATAAAAACGGCGAAAAATTCTGGGTGAAGTATCACTTTAAAACCAATCAAGGTATCGATTTTCTCACTCAAGAGGATGCCGATAAAATCGCCGGCATGGAAAGCGATTTCCACGTCAAAGATTTATACACGGCAATTCGCGATAAAAACTTCCCGAGTTGGACATTAAATGTGCAAATTATGCCGTTTGACGATGCCGAAAAATACCGTTTTAATCCCTTCGACCTGACCAAAGTATGGCCGCATAAAGACTATCCGCTTATCGAAGTCGGCCAGTTAGAGCTTAACGAGAACCCTACGGATTTCCACTCGCAAATTGAACAGGCTGCCTTTGAGCCCAATAATATGGTGCCGGGGGTTGGCCCCAGCCCCGATAAAATGCTATTGGGCCGAATGTTTGCCTATGCCGATGCCCACCGTGCGCGTTTAGGCGTGAACTACAAACAAATCCCCGTGAACAAACCGCACTGCCCCGTGCATAGTTACAGTAAAGATGGTGCCATGCGCATAGACCCAGTTACCGACCCAGTATACGCACCCAACTCAAAAGGCGGCCCCAGTGCCGACGGCTGTCAGTTCCCCAATGATGCGACTTGGCCTTCGCAAGGCGATATGGTACGCCAAGCCTATACGCTCCATAAAGACGACGATGACTTCGGCCAAGCCAATACCTTAATTAATGAGGTTATGGATGAAGGTGCGCGCGAGCGTTTAGTGAATAATGTGGCGGGGCACTTAAAAGACGGTGTTTCGGACGAGGTGCTAGAGCGGGCATTTATTTATTGGAAAAATATTGATGCGCCGATTGGGCGGAGGATTGAAGAAGCGGTAACAGCGGGTTGAAATTCGGAGCGAGACTGGGTTTATGGCGATTGCTGTCCGAGATTATTAGCTGTTCTGGCTCAATAATTTCGGACAGATTGTTAGGTGGTATCCGACAGCACTAGGCGTATCACCTGACCCCCAAAAAGGCCCGTCCAGCGTTCAAGCGTGACGCAGCCCAGCTTTTCCGAAATTATTAGGCCAAGGTAACGGTTCAACACCAAAACTGAATGGCGATTTTACAGCTCAATATTAAATTTCATCAACATCCAAGTCAGCCTCATCGGCTTTCTCAGGCAGCCCTGATGCCTTCGGTCGATGGTCTTGCAGGCGTCCCACTACGGTTTCCAGCCTGTGCGCTAGCTTTTTGGCTGCGCCACTGACGGCTTGATTTAGGGTGGCGGCGTGGTCGGTTACGGCCACTGGCTGCCGACCTTCCAAACGCGCTTCTAACATACAGCGGTGATCGTGCGGTCCGCTTTTACCTTTGCTTTCGTCGCTGATATGCACTTCTACCCTAGTGATATGTGACGTGTAGTGATCTAACGCATGCTCAATTGACTCACTCACTTCGTCCGCTAATGCTTCAGTGCCGTGTATGTTGGCGTCAGTATTAAACTGGATCTTCATGGAGCTTTCCTTGGGCTCAAGGCCTGTTTTTTTGTTGGTATCAGAGTCTATGTGGGGCCAAGACTGGAGCTAACAAGGGGGGAGGGGTATTGGGCGACTGAATATACTGAATATACAGACCAAAACAGTAATAACTTGCAAACGGAGTGGGTCCATATATGCCCTGTAGCTCGAGCACTAGCGGAATCGAGCATTGCTGGTCCTGCCACGCCGCTTAACCGTTAATGCATTCGCGTCGTTCACATAGCCCGATGTGCCCATATGGTTTATTGGTCTTGTTTATATATCTGCAGTATCAAACTGAGATTTATTTACTTTTTCGAAAGGCGCCAAGCGTTGCTGACGCCGTTTTGGTAAAATCGAATGGCGCGTTGAGTTTAGAGCGCTGTGTGCGAAGTAACCGTTTAGTTGCTCGGTGTTCTTTTAAGGCCTTTTATGATCAAATCAAATAAATGGCGCTACAGCTTAATTGCGGCGCTGGTGTTTGTGGTATTGGCGGGATTCAGCGTTACGATTTTTGCGTACCGAGCCGGCTACACGCCGCGTTACATTGCTGCCGCGCCCGCAATGCTAGTCGGCTTTAGCGCAAAAATGTCGTGTTCATTACACTATGTTAGTGATTTACCTAAAGCGCAGGTTCACCGAGATATTGTGTCTTATTCTTCGTTGTTTGGCTTGCCAAGCGTTGACTATGATGATGCCGAACGCCGCGTGACGGCATCGTTTTTATGGGAAGATCAACAGGCGCAATTTCGTGATGGCGTCGGCTGCACATTGGTTGAGTCTGGCCAAGTTCTCCCCCCCGTAACCTATAGGCCGGAACCCAAATTATCGCAACCGCTAGACGCGCAAACAGCGCATGCTTTCGCAAAACCAAGCGCGGCGCTGGCGCACAAACTACAAGCGTTAATTAATGCCGATCAGCGCGAGCAGCACGATACACGCGCACTGTTAGTGATGCGCGCTAATGGCGATGTTTTGGCGCAAGCTTATGCCGAAGGCTACAACGCGCAGACGCTGTTTCTGGGCTGGTCCTTGTCAAAAACGCTGACCGCTAGCTGGATTGGTAATTTACAGTACCGCAAGCTTATTCCTCCGCTGGCCGATCACTCACCCGATAGCGGTAAGAGCCAACACGCCGCTGCGTTATTTCGCGAGTGGCGTGACGATGCGCGTCAGCAGATTAGCCTGCGTCATTTATTCACGATGACATCGGGTTTAGGTTTTTCCGAAATATATGAGCCCGGTAGTGATGCCACCAAAATGCTCTTTGAGGATGCCAGTAGCAGTATGCGGCCGCTAAACAGTGCCTTGGTAAATCCGTCGGGCGGGCATTGGCGCTACTCTTCTGGCACCGCAAATTTATTGTCGTTATACGGACATCGCGCGTTAGGTGGGCAGCCGAATGAGGTGCTAGGTGATATTCATTCGGCACTGCTGCAGCCATTGGCAATGGGGCGCGCCGTTCTGGAGTTGGATCGCGAGGGTGTATTTGTGGGCAGCTCCTTTATGTTTGCGACCGCTAAGGCGTGGGCAAATTTGGGCGCGCTGTATTTAAACCTCGGTGTCTTTAACGGTGAAAGGCTGCTTGACTCAGCGTGGGTCGAGCAGGCATTGGCGCCCAACTCGTCGAGCAATGACTCGCGTTACGGTTTTCAGCTATGGCTGAACCAAGGCGCCGGTGAGCAGCCCTTGCGCTGGCCCTCATTGCCACCGAGCAGCTTCGCAGCGCAAGGCAATCGAGGGCAAACCGTTATGGTACTGCCAAAGCAGGGCTTGGTCATTGTAAGGCTGGGGTGGGGTAAACCGAAATATCCTGTGGATAAGGTCATGGCGCATATTGTGGCTTTGGTGGCAGATCTTGACGCCGGTAATTTGTGATGTGGCTTAGGCGTGATCAAACCCTCGTAAGGCCCAAATCACGTGGCCTCGCTTATTACCCGTTCGTAAATTAGGTATTTCGTTTATTTGTAACTATTCAAGCGCTCTCGAAATTTTCCAGCCTTACACTCCCTGCCTGCGCCGGCGCTTCAATACCAAGAAAATAATTAGCTAGTGTCCTCTTTAGTGCGCCGCTGAATGGTTCCATGGTGATAAAAATAATTGCATAGAGGGCTACGAAAACTGCATGTAGCTGTATTTATGGATCGCCACGACGATACGTTTAAACGGAGTGTTGTCGCCATTTATCTCATTCTGGCGATAAATGTCTTTG
>DATBNJ010000010.1:0-6718 GCA_036554385.1 Marinagarivorans sp.
ATAGGTTTGCCGATGGTAGCAAGGCGGTGCCCTTTTATTTAGCGCAAGGGCATGATGCACGTGAAGAGTTCAACCAAAAAGCGCTCGGTAAGTCTTCGAGCCAGCTTAAAGCGTATTGGTCCAAGCTGATCTTTACGGGCAAAGGCACGCCACCGGATGCACTGGGTAGCGTGAAGGATGTGATCGCTAAAGTGGCCTCAGACCCAGAGGCCATTGCTTATATCGATGCGGCCTCGGTAACAGATAAAGTTAGAGTGGTGCAAAGCTATTAGCGAGACAAGCATAAAAAAGGGGCTATTTTTATAAGCCCCTTTTTTTGTGTTTAGATGGCCGAGAGCGCCAACGACTAACGACTTGCCAGCGCCATACCCATTGAATAATGCAATAGCTCAGGCCACCGGTGGCTAAACCAAAACACAGTGAACCGACAATAAAAGGTTTCCACGCGACCAACAAAAAGCCTTTAAACCATTCCCATGAGGCGTGAACCTGGAATACTTCGACAGGGGTTTGCAATATCCAACAGCCTGTAAGGTAGGCGGCATAGTAAATAAAAGGGAACGTTAAGGGGTTGCTTAGCATCACCAAAGCAAGGGCTATCGGCAAGTTGCAGCGCAACCAAATAGAGACCAGCGTCACTATCGGAATGTGGCCAACGGGAATGGGAAAGAAGCA
Source organism: Marinagarivorans sp. (assembly GCA_036554385.1). Taxonomy (GTDB): domain Bacteria; phylum Pseudomonadota; class Gammaproteobacteria; order Pseudomonadales; family Cellvibrionaceae; genus Marinagarivorans. Next base: position 676 of record DATBNJ010000010.1, read on the forward strand.
AATAAAAAGGCCAACGAAAAAGGCGCTAGACACGGAGTGGCGGGTCAGGTGAAAGATATTCGGATCGTGCAGCAGCGTGCCTAAAAAGCGAAATCGTGAACTGCTTTTTAAGGCATCTGGGTCAGGTGACCATCGCTTTAAGAACTTCCGAGGCATACTGTCTGCTAGGCACCGCTGCATTAACGTGGACATGGGGCGAGAAGGGTCCCGCTGGGCTGGGCATTATGCCGTTTTACCACGGGGGGAACTAGCACTTTAGCCTGTTACCCCCTGTTTAATACTAGCACAAGGAATAACACAGCAAGGAGGTCGCGGTGTTGAGTGTGATAATTGCTGCAATGGCGCTGGGCCATGTAGTCTTGTACCCGCAACCGCCGACGTTTTGGCCGCCTGTGGCGGTACTTTCAGCGCTTGTTTGGCTTGTGGTGCGTTGTTGCAGTCATGCTAAACGCGGGTATTGTTCCGGTAAAATAAGGCTACACCGTTTGACGCACTTAAGCCTTGTTGCATTGCGCGGCGTAATGCTGTTTGCGGTGGTGTCGAGCTTGGGAGTCTACCGGCTGGCTGCGTTATTGGAGCAACAGTTACCACATTCACTGGATAAAAAGGTGGTAAGCGTGAGCTTTCGGATAGAGGCGTTGTCCAGCGTTTCGGACGAGCGCGCCCAGCTGACGGCGGTGGTGGAGGCCGCCAATAGCCCACTCGCATCAAAGCCAGCTAATAGCTCAGGCGCACAGCCGCAAAAACCCTACTCCCTCGTGGGGCAACGGGTTCGCTTGGGCTGGTACTTTCCTCCCGCATTGAATGTTGGCCAGCGTTGGCGCGCCGATGTGGTTTTACGCCGCCCACGCGGCCTGATTAACCCAAGTGGTTTCGACTATGGTGCTTGGTTAATCGGGCAGGGGTACATGGCCACTGGGTACATAAAAAAGCAACCCGAGGCGGTCTACTTAGGCCAGCTCCGGCCTTCGCCGCTTCAGCAGCTTAGGGAGCATTTGGTGAGTGCGCTTCGGGTAGTACAGCACGAGCCTGCGCACCGTTTTTTCACGGCGCTATTGTTGGGGGATCGGCAGAGCTTGACCGCCGATGATTGGCAGGTGCTGCAAGCGACGGGCACGGTCCACTTGATGGCCATTTCCGGTTTACACGTGGGTTTAGTGGCGACACTGGGCTTTTTATTAGCGAAATACGCGGTGCGCTTGGCGTGTTCACTAACGCGCTCGAGCGCCGCGGGCTGGTATCGCGCGGCTCCTCCAGTAACGGCAATGGCGTTGTCATATGGCTACGCTGCTCTAGCGGGGTTTTCTGTGCCGACGCAGCGTGCGTTGATTGCTGTTTTGCTAGTCAATGTCGCGTGGATGCTAGGCTGGCGGTGCTCGCGTTGGGCACTGCTCGCGCTTGCCTTGTTGTGTGTGTCGATAGTCGAACCCTTGGTGTGGTTACAAACGGGGTTCTGGCTTTCGTTCGCTGCGGTGGCGTTTTTGCTTGCGCTCTACGATGGTCAGGTAGGGCGCGAAAGGCACCCGCGGCGCCAAGCGCGAGTCCGCAACGCATTGACGATAGCCGTTAAAATGCAGTGCCTACTAACGCTGGGCTTGTGCGTACCCTTGTGGTTGTTGGGGCTTCCTGCCAGCGTATTATCGCCTTTGGCAAACGTGGTCGCGGTACCGCTGGTCGCGCTGTTTTTTGTACCCTTGTTACTGGTATGGATACCGGTTAGCTTCACGGATTTTAGCGGTATATTTTTGCAGGGCCTTGCCCAAGGCTTTAATGCGCTGTGGTACGCTTTGCAATACCTAGCCATGAGCCCACAGGCGATGGTGTGGGCATCTGGTAGCGCCGAGATTTGGTGGCTATGGGTGGCGGTTGTCGCTAGTATTATGCTGATATTGCCCGCGAGTATCGCTATGCGTTGCGGTGCGTGTTTGCTTGTCGCGTTACTAATATTTGGGCAAAAAAAGCCAAAAGACCGGTTCGAACTGGTTGCTCTGGATGTTGGGCAGGGCTTAGCTGTGGCGCTAAATCAAGCGCAAGGCACGTTTTTGTACGATACCGGTGCAGCCTTTAGCGAGCGCTTTAATGCGGGAAGCCACATTATTGCGCCATATCTCCGAGCTCGTGGGGTGACGCCGCTATCGGTAATGGTCAGTCACGCCGATGTGGATCACCGCGGCGGCGCCAATGCGCTATTTGAGCGTTTCAGCCCTCGCGAGGTTTGGTTCGGCCAGCCGTTTGACGGTCTGCCCGCAGGAGCAGTGCAGTGTATTGCGGGCTCGCAGTGGCAAAAGGGCGAGGCGCGGTTTCGCGTGCTTTGGCCGCCCGCCAATCACCTGAGGCAGTCGCTTGTGCCCCAAGTGCTCCGCCGTACCAACAACCACTCTTGCGTAGTCATGGTGGAGTACCGCAACAAACGTTTTTTATTGCCGGGTGATATCGAAGCTGATGTTGAGCGGATATTACTGGCGCGTGCCGAAGCGGGGGTGCTGGACTTGGGCCCCGTGGATGTCCTGATTGCTCCGCACCACGGCAGCAAAACCTCGTCGAGCTCGGCGTTTTTAGCGTTGCTTAAACCTGCACACGTGATTGTCAGCGCTGGTTATAAGAGTCGTTACGGGCATCCGCACGCCGATGTTATGGCGCGCTACCAAGCTATTGATGCGCAGGTTTGGCAAACGGGGCTGCACGGGGCTATCACCGTCCGCGTTGACGGTGACCAGTTGCAGGTTATTGCCGAGCGCTTGCGCCAGCCAAAACCTTGGTATTGATGGGGTTGCAAAAAGCGATGGCCTTGGCCATCGACAAATTAGATTCAGCCATGGTCGAGGTGCGGCAATTATGATGCTGGCGGGCAACATGTACGAGAAATAACGCTATACTTTGCGCTGCATGTTCGCTAACTTCGCATTAAAAATCGGGTATGATACGCGCCCAATAATAAAGACCTTCAGGAGATACTGGTGGAAAATATCTTTGCTGCAGGCGGCTGGCTTATGTTCCCGCTGGCGCTGTGTTCCGTAGCTGTTATCGCAATTTCCGTCGAGCGTTTTTGGACGCTCAACCCCAATAAAATCGCACCGCGCAACCAGCTTGGTGATGTTTGGGCAAAAATTCAGAGCAACAAAATGAGCTCTGAGCAACTTAAAGAGCTGCGTCAATCATCGCCATTGGGGCGCATTTTGGCGGCCGGTTTAACGAACTCGCGGCACGGTCGCGAAGTGATGAAAGACAGCATCCAAGAGGCCGCAAGTCAGGTTATTCACGACCTAGAACGTTATTTGACCATCCTCAGGACCATTGCTGCAGTCACGCCACTGCTCGGTTTGCTCGGCACTGTGTTGGGCATGATTAAGGTATTCGCCGCTATTATGCTTGAGGGCACGGGTAACGCCGGTGTCTTGGCCGGCGGTATTTCGCAAGCGTTGTTAACTACGGCTGCAGGGTTGGGAGTTGCCATTCCCGCCATGATTAGCCACCGCTTTTTCCTTCGTCGTTTAGATGCTTTGGTTGTGGCCATGGAGCAAGATGCCGTCAAACTCGTAGACGTACTGCACAATGATCGTCGCGTTGATTTGAAGCAGGCGTAACGAGGTTACTATGCAATTTCGCAGACAAACGAACTCGCAAGAGGACATCAACCTCACACCACTGATTGACGTGGTGTTTTTGCTGCTGATCTTTTTTATGGTGTCGACAACCTTTACCAAGGAAACGCACCTGAAATTAGATTTGCCACAAGCTGAAGGTGAGCCCTTGCCAGAACTGGTCGATAAAATAGAGGTTCTTATTAATGCCGATGGCGGTTATTCAATTAACGGTAAGCCACTCATTAATACCCAGTTAGAGACACTAATGACCGGCTTAGAAACCGTGGGCGAGGGCTTGGAAAAAGACAAAATTCCCTTTGTGATTACCGCAGATGCGAATGTATCCTACCAGTCGGTAATTATGGCAATGGATGTCGCAGGGCGCTTGGGCTTTGTGAATATCACCATGACCACAAAACGGCCAGACGGCAATTAGCAACGCCTAACTACAGCCGCTGGTGAGCCATGTGCAAGGCAGCAATGGAAAACGCAGTAATAGTGGTCTAGGGCAAGATTTTCCAACGCCAATCTGGCACGCTGGCGCTGCGAACAGTGATTGAATTTTCCGGATGGCCCACTTGGTTTTGCGCTGGTGGGCTTTGCCCTGCAATACCACACCCTTTTGATGGTCTTTTCGATCGCATTCTCATTCATTAAGGCAAAGAATCTTTTTGAGCTTAAAACGAAGTATAGAAAAACAGTGGTATGGCAAACCCACGTGGTTGTGGCTATTGGCGCCTTTAAGTATGCTTTTTGTCTGGCTGAGCCGCTATCGCAAAAAAACTTTACAAAAACGCGCGTATCATGCGCATTGCCCAGTGATTGTGGTGGGCAATATTGCCGTCGGTGGTACCGGTAAAACCCCTGCGATAATCGCCTTAGTTAAATTATTAAAAGCCTCTGGTTACCGGCCTGCCGTGGTTTCTCGCGGCTATGGTGCCAAGTTACCCGCTGACATAAAAAAACCAGCCATTGTGATGCAAAATGCCGATGCGCTCGCGTATGGTGATGAGCCCGTATTAATTGCCAACAGCGCTCAGTGCCCAGTATGGATCGCTAGCGATCGAGTAGCCGCTGTTAAGGCGGCCGAGCAACAAGGTAGCAATGTTATTCTTAGCGATGACGGCTTGCAGCACTATAAAATGGCGCGCAGTTTTGAAATTGCGGTTCAAGATAGTGTCCGCGGACTTGGCAATGGCTGGTGTTTTCCGGTTGGCCCCTTGCGGGAATTGCCAGAGCGGTTAGCCACTGTCGATTTTGTGTTAAACAACTGCACGGGCGCCGATAATGCCAAGCCATCGCGTGACGATAATGCCATGCGGTTACAACCGGTTGCCTGGGTCAATGTACGCAGTGGCGCACGGATGTCGGTTTCGGCATTGCCGTGGCGCGGCGAAACCGGCGCCAATCAGCGCGTATTTGCCCTTGCCGGTATTGGTAATCCCAGTCGATTTTTTCGCTCGCTGGAACAATTGAATGTATTTTTCGAGCCCAAAGCATTTGCCGATCACCACGTCTATAGCGCGGGCGATTTCGACTTGGTTAACGGCCGCCCCGTGGTGATGACGGCGAAAGACGCGGTTAAGTGTCGAGCCTTTGCCGAGCCCAATTGGTGGTACTTAGACGTCGAAGCCGAGCTGCCCGAATCGCTTAATGCGCGGGTCCTTTCGCACTGTATTAATTTTGATAATCACACCTAAATTTGGGAGTCACCATGAGTTTTGTTGTCGTTATTCCGGCAAGGTACGCTTCGACCCGCCTCGAAGGTAAACCCCTGATTTCATTTGCCGGCAAACCGATGATTGAGCATGTGTATCAAGCGGCTAGCTTGAGTGGCGCACAGCAGGTGGTTGTGGCAACAGATGATGCTCGAATTGAAGCGGCGGTAAAAGCGTTTGGCGGCGATGTGTGCATGACCCGCACCGATCACGAGTCGGGTACGGACCGGTTGCAAGAGGTGGCGCGATCGTACGGTTGGTCCGACGCGCAAATCGTGGTTAACGTACAAGGCGATGAGCCGTTAATTCCACCGGCTGTGATCAATCAAGTGGCAAACAATTTAGCCGAGCAACGCACGGCCAGCGCTTCAACGCTGTGCTGGCCAATACTCTCGCAAACGCAAATGTTCGACCCTAACGCCGTGAAAGTGGTGGCCGATGCCGCCGGAATGGCGCTGTACTTTTCGCGTGCGCCGATTCCGTGGCATCGAGACAGCTTTCAAGGTAAACCGGATATACCAGCGGCGGGTGCAACACGCCATATCGGCATCTACGCTTATCGCGTGAGCTTGTTGCACCAGTTTATTGCTTGGCCCATGGCTGCGCTCGAGGGCATTGAAAAACTCGAGCAGCTGCGCATTCTCGCCAATGGTCACCGGATTCACGTTGCCATGGCCTGCTGCGAGGTGCCCGCTGGCGTCGATACTGCCGACGATAGTGAGCGCGTTAAAGCGATCCTCG
>DATBNJ010000017.1:0-11026 GCA_036554385.1 Marinagarivorans sp.
ACACAGGAGATGAGTTATGCCTCTAGTCATTAATACTAACATCGCTTCGTTAAATGCTCAGCGGCAGTTAGTGAGTTCTGGGAACGAGCTGGCAACAGCCATGGAGCGATTGTCCTCTGGCAAACGCATTAATACCGCTGCCGATGATGCCGCAGGTTTAGCCATCTCCAACCGGATGACGGCGCAAGTGCGCGGTTTGAATCAGGCGGTTCGAAACGCAAATGACGGCATTTCGTTAATCCAGACTGCCGAAGGTGCGCTGGATGAAACTACCAATATTTTGCAGCGTATGCGCGAATTGGCGATTCAGTCTGCCAACGGTATTTACGATGATTCTAACCGTAAAACACTGGATGCCGAAGTTCAGCAATTAATTAGCGAGCTCGACCGCATTGCCAAAACTACCACTTTTAATGGCCAAACATTGCTCGACGGCAGTTTGGGTAATGTGGAGTTGCAAGTCGGCTCACAGGCCAACCAAACAATTGAATTTAATATTCAAGCAATGGATGCCAAGACTTTGGGCATGGGCTCGGTCAGTGTTGACGTGCTAGGCTCGGAAATTACCGGCTCGTTGAGTACGTTAACCTTAGATGAGTCGGACGTGTTAATTAATGGTCAATCGATTGGCCGTTTTGACGGATCAATCGATACCTTCCAAGATTTAATTGATGGCATCAACGATAATGTGCTTGGCGTTGACGCAACGGGCTACACGTCGCTCCAGGCTGCGACCGTCGGCGATGGCGTTTTGGAGAACGGCAATAAGCTGCGCGTGACTTTAGTGTCTGCCGATGGCAGCGGTAATAATGTGTTTAATATTACCGATACCGATAATATGGCGGAATTGGCGGAAAAGATTAATACCGTGACAGGCGGCGCGGTGAGCGCTGATATCGACGATAGCGGCCAGTTAGTGATTAGCAACAATAGCGGCTCGACGATTGAGGTGATGGGGGTTGATGCCACTGGCTCGTCTAACGCAGCGGCCGAATTTATTGAGCGGGCAACGGGTTTTGATACTTACGATGGTGCAGCAGCGCAAACGGACCAAGCCAATGGCCAGATTATTCTTACCTCGAAGCATGGTGACCCTATAACGGTTTCGCGCGGTGCTACCGGCAACTTGGAAGATCTGCAGAATTTAGGCTTTAGAGAAAGCGACGAGCCCGGCATCGTGAAAGGTGCTGGCTTAGGCGCTACCGGGGCCGCGCAAGCGTGGAACGTTGGTGATATTACGATAAACGGTATTGTTATCGACAATGACGATACCGATAGTTTGCAGGGCAAAGTCGATGCAATTAATGACCAAAGCGCCGACAGTGGTGTGGTTGCCCAAGCTTTTGCCTCTTTGTCTATCGACATTAGCACTGCAGACTTAACGACGGTATCGGCAACCGCAGATAACATTACCTTAAACGGCGTTCCAATCGATTTAGGGCTTACTGCGGGCGCCACGGCGTCCGATATTGTCGAGGGCTTTAACGCCAATACCGACTTAACGGGCGTAACAGCGCGGCTTTCGGGTACCCGCATTATACTGGAGTCGGAGCAAGGGTCGATTAATATAGCTAACCCGTCAGCCAATAGCATCTTGGCGAGTGGCGCCGCGCTTGCGGGGGCGACTTTCGAATCCTACATTACATCCAGTACCGGAACCTTGATCAATTCAAGTGTTGCTGCCACTTCGAGTATGGCGTTGGTGGTTGAAGCGGGCTTGAAACTGGTTTCGACCAATAGACAGCCCATTAGCATTGAGCTTGGCGCTAATGCTGACCCACAAACGCTCGGCCTTATTGAAGCCAACTCTACGGCGGGAGGCCGTTTTGGAACGGCGATTGCCAGTGTCAGCGTCGATACGGTGGCTAAAGCGCAAAAGGCGATTGGTGTCGTCGATAACGCGCTTGACGCCATTAATGACGTGCGCTCACAGCTGGGGGCGGTCAATAACCGGCTGGATTTCACCATCAATAACTTGCTGGTGGTTTCTGAAAATACCTCGGCCGCTAAATCGCGCATTATGGATGCAGACTTTGCCGCTGAAACCGCAGCCTTGAGCCGGGCGCAAGTGCTACAACAAGCCTCGCAGGCGATGCTTGCACAGGCCAACTCCGCGTCGCAGCAAGTGTTACAGCTGCTTCAAGGTTAACTACTGCAGCGGGTGCTGCAGTTACGCCAAGGGTAATACTAGAGCGCTGGCGGTATTCCGGCGCCAATCTCTGGCTAACACAATAAGCGGTTTAACCCAGTGGGCTGCTTGCCTTTGGCCGGTCAGCCCATTTTTGTGTGAAAAAAAACTAAAGTTATTTGCCACTAGGCCGAAAAGTTGATTAGAAGCGCTCACAAGAGCAACTTCAAATTGAATGAGTGTAGATCTCTGCACTCGAGAGACTATCGGTGAGGAGGCAACCATGCCACTTTATATCAATACCAACGTTTCATCTCTGAATGCTCAGCGTCAGCTGAACAAGGCAGGTATGGGAGTTGACACTGCAATGGAACGCTTGTCTTCGGGTAGCAGAATCAACTCTGCAGCGGACGACGCCGCGGGCCTTGCAATTTCTAACCGTCAAACGTCACAAATTCGGGGTTTGGATCAAGCTGTTCGTAACGCTAACGACGGTATCTCGTTAATCCAAACGGCAGAAGGCGCACTGGCGGAAAGCACTAACATTTTGCAGCGTATGCGCGAACTGTCTATTCAGTCTGCCAACGGCATCTACGGCGATAATGACCGCGCCACCTTGGATGCTGAGGTTCAGCAGCTTATTGGCGAGCTCGACCGTATCGCACAAACCACCTCCTTTAACGGCCAAAATATCCTTGATGGCAGTACCGGCAAAATTAACTTGCAGGTAGGTGCGCAGTCGAATCAAACCATCGCATTTGAAGTGCGTGCGGTGGATGCCGACACGCTCGGTATGGGCTCTTTAACGGCTGATGTGGTCAGTGACGAAATCACCGCTAACTTTTCAACGGTTTCGCTTTCCGAGCAAGATATCTTGATCAACGGTCAAGCGGTGGGTGCTTTAGCCTCTGGCTCGACCGTGGAAGACTTAATAAACAACATTAATGAGAACGTTAATGGTGTTACTGCGGAAACCGCGGTTGAGTTAACCTCTTCGAGCGTCGGTACCGGTATTGTCGGTGCGGTAGCCTCTGAAGTGACCCTAACTAACAATGATGGCACTACGCAGTCGATTCAAATTCGCAATACTGACAGCTTGCAAGAATACGCTGATGCCGTTAACGAAGGCTTTGGTGGTCGCGTTAGCGCCACTATTGGCGAAGATGGCAAGCTAAGCATGTCTGCTGAAGGCGCTCGCTCATTGGAGGTTGGTGGCACGGATACCACCGGTGGCTCAGGTTCGGCACAGGCGAAAATTATTCTCACCTCAGACAACGGCGATGAGATCACCGTAGAGCGCGGTGCGACTGGCACAATGACGGACCTTGACAACCTCGGTTTCCGTGAAATGGATTCTGGTGGTGTTATAGAGGGCGTGGGCTTGGTCGCTAGTGCCAACGGCGCCAACGAGGCGCTTACCGCTGGCGAGTTAACTATTAACGGCACGGTTATTGACCATAAAAACACCGATAGCCTGCAAGGTAAAATCGACAACATCAATAAAGTGTCGGATGAAACGGGCGTAACGGCTAAAGCCTACTCGACAGCGAGTATCGATATGAGCGGCTTTACGTCGTCGGCAATTGGCGCCAACGGTACCGATCAGCTCCGCATCAACGGTGTTACCGTCGACTTAGACTTGGCCGATAGCGCAACGACAGAAGATGTGGTCAACGCGCTTAACAACAACAGCGATACTACAGGCGTTTCGGCGAGATTACAGGGTACTAACATTATCTTGGAATCCGACCAAGGCGCGATCAACTTAGCCGCGGGTACGGCGAATGCGGTTTCCTTTATCGGCACGGCGACTGGCGTTAGCGAGGTGACCAAGTCGTACATCGATACGGGCGGTAACTTTGTGGAGTCTGCGTCGTCGATAACCAGTGCTGCGGGCTTTACCGCTGAGGCGGGCTTAAAGTTAGTGAGCCAAAATGGCAACCCCATTAGCGTTGAGCTGAAAGATGGCTTCGACCCTGCGCGCTTGGGCTTGAAAGAGTCAAACAGCTTGGGTGAGGGTTCATTCGGTACCTCATTGTCGTCAGTGAGTATTGATACTGCCGCCAATGCGCAGAAAGCCATTAAGGTAATCGATAACGCGCTAGAGTCGGTGAACGATATTCGATCTGACTTGGGTGCGGTGAGCAACCGCCTCGACTTTACTATCTCGAACTTGTCTAACGTGTCCGAGAATACATCGGCAGCGCGTTCGCGAATTATGGATGCTGACTTTGCCGCCGAAACGGCAGCGCTCAGTCGCTCTCAGGTTCTGCAGCAAGCATCACAGGCCATGCTGGCCCAGGCGAACTCTCGTCCTCAGCAGGTTCTGTCGCTACTGCAGTAGTCGTGACGGGCGCAAGCCCTTAGCAACAAGGAGCGTTGGATGCCGGAGAGGGAACTCTCCGGCTTATGTGGTTATAGAGAGGTAATTCTATGAACGAGATCAGCGTTATTCGACCCAACCCGATGCCGGTAGCGAAAGCCTCGGTGGCTCCAGAGCAAGCGGCAGCGGACGGCAAAGACTTGCCGGTTGCGCGCGGTGTAGGACAAGCGGAGCCGGTTAAAGGGAACAGGGCCGTCGACGATGCCGAGGGGGTTAATGCGACATCAGATGTCAAAGCTGACCGACAGGCCGCCGCTAAAGCGCTTGAAGAAGCGGTTGAAACAGCAAACGAATTCGTGCAGACCGTGCAGCGAGACCTACATTTTAGTATCGATGATGAAACGGAACGCACGGTTGTAAAAGTGGTTGAGTCGAGCAGTGGTGAAGTGATCCGCCAGATCCCAGATGAAACCTTCCTGGAACTGGCACGAAAGATGAAGGAGCACGGTCAAGTGAACTTGGTCGACGCGACGGGGTAGAGCCCACGGCCCGTAAAGCCGGAATAATAGGCGTTTAGCCTTACTTGTAAATTTTGTGTAGCGTTAGCTTATAGCGTTTAAGTTGGCGTCGGCATCGCTCGCTTTTTTACTGGCGAGGGCGTAGGAAGTAGGCTCGATGATAACGAGCAAAACTTTTGCCTTAAGCTCTTGCGGCAAAGCTCTTGTCGTTAAGTTTATGCCGCTAAGTTTATGTCGCTAAGTTTTTGGCGCTAGCCTCGAAAATTGTGCGTCAGATAAACGACTTGCTTAAATGGAAACGGTTTGCAAAACAGATAGAGTGTACAAGTAAGGTGTAAGGTGTTGTTAAAGTGATTAAAACGGAATAGAAACCCGCGGTGGCGCTGGGCTTGAGCCATGAACTCTATCGATAATACACATTAAATAGGCGCAGCATTCAAAAAACGTTAAAAATATAGGTGTCGGAATTAACTAGCACGATTGCGCGGTAACCATGCACGCGAACTGCAACAACAGGTGAATCTATGATAGACAATAATATCATCCAATCATTGGGCGCAGGGTCGGGCATCGACTCGCGCAAGCTTGTTACGCAACTGGTGGAAATCGAGCGATCGGCGCCGCAAGGGCGCATCGATAAAAAAACCGAGCTTAAAGAAACGCAAATTTCTGATTTTGGGAAAATTAAAAGCGCACTGTCTACCTTCCAAGCATCGGTTGCTGCCTTAACATCGGATGAGGGCTTATTCAGCAAAAGTGCTTCATTTACCGAAAGTGATGCACTAGTCCCTACGGGGTTGGGCACGGATGTAGCTGCTGGCACCTATAAATTTGAGGTGACATCTCTGGCGCAATCACAATCGCTCGCATCGCCGGAATTTTCCAGTCAAGATGATCAAGTGGGCGAAGGGACCTTGACTTTTAATTTTGGAAATTGGAACTCGGGAACCTTCGAGGCCGATGTCGAAGCCGTACCGACCACCATTACCATTGATTCCACCAATAACTCGCTGAAGGGGCTGCGCGACGCCATTAACACTGCCGAAATGGGCGTTACGGCGTCAATAGTGAACAACGGTAACGGTTTTGTACTACTGATGACGGCTGAGTCCGGCAAAGATAACCAGTTAGAAATTACCGTCGAAGAAGCCGGCGACGTTCCAACCAATGAAGATGATAGTGATCTATCTCGCTTTGGTTATACAGCAGAATTGCTGTCCGACCCGATGGTGACGCCATCGCGAATGACCCAGCAGCAAGCGGGAACCGACGCCAACCTTATTGTCAACGGTTTGCAGGTTAGCCGCAGTACAAACGCTGTTGATGATGTCGTTGAAGGGTTGACGCTCGATTTACTCAAAGCATCGCCGGGTGAAATTATTTCGGTAACTGTGTCGGATGATGTTGAGTTCGCAAAACAAACTACCCGTGATTTTGTCGATGCCTATAATGCGTTGCTTGAAGAGCTAGAGCCCGTTCTTGGCTTTGATAAAGAAAACGAACAATATGGCTCCTTGGCGAACGATGCCTTGGCGAAATCGGTTATTGGCCAGATGCGCAATATCTTTGCTTCGAGCATTCCGGGCTTGCCTGAGGATGCGACCTTTAAGGCGTTAACCAATTTGGGTATTCGCACAGAGCTAGATGGCAGCATTAGCATTAACGATAAGGAATTTGACGCCGCCTTTAAAGATAATTTAGAGGGTGTGCAAAAACTATTGTCGGCGAGCACACAGTCGAGCTCCAGCGCTATTACGGTAAACAGCTTCGGTAAACAAACCGACGCCGGTGAGTATGATATTGTCGTGACCACTACGCCCCGAAAGGGTTATTACGAAGGCGGTGTTGTCGCACAGGGCTTTCCTTTTGATACTACGGGTAAAGATTTCGGTTTTAATTTGACAGTTGATGGTGTGGTTACGGATCTCATATCCTTGCCTGCGGGCGAAACCTACAATACTGAAGCGGAGATGGCGGCCGCTATGCAAAGCGCCATTAATGCAGACCCTAAACTTAAGGCGGCGGGAACTAACGTGTCCGTATCGTTTGATACGGACCATTTTGTTATGACCTCATCTAAGTATGGTACGAGTTCGCGGGTTAACGTGACAAGTGCAACGGATGATGCGATTAACGATTTGCAAATTGCGGTTGGTAATGGCGTTGCTGGGCGCAATGTTGCCGGTACCATTAACGGCGTTGCAGGCTTTGGCTTGGGGCAGGTACTATTGCCTAAACTCGGGCAGCCGGGCGAAGGCTTAAGTGTGATTGCTGGGGAAAACGCCACTAGCACGACGGTAAATTTTTCGCGCGGTGTTGGTGGCCAACTCGACGAGGTGATCAAAACCTTTTTGCAATCCAACGGTTTGATTGATAAACGTGAAGAAAAGCTCGAGCGTGATATCTCTGGCCTAGAGGGTGAAGAGGAGCGCCTGGACCGCCGCATGACTTCTTACGAGGAGCGTTTGATGCAACAGTTTATTGCCATGGAAAATATTCTCAATGGTCTCAATAACTCAGGTAGCTTTTTAGATAACCTGTTTAAATCACTACCATTCACCTCTTCTAAAAATTAACGTAAATGTTCATCGGCTGATTAAAGTGGGCACTGGCTAATTATATTCTGCCGTTCAAGTCTTCTCGAGATCTCGCGCCGATGTCTATCTCTGGCTGTCCTTTACATGCATGGTACTCGACTTTAACTCCTCGACATTATGCTCCTCGGTAATTGCTCTGTGCATTCCCCTAAACGCATATCCCTATGCGGATGCAATGTCTAATAAAGTGCTTCCTGGTCCGATGTGTCGCTCTACCTCCTGCAGCCTGCAGTCGTATTCAAGTACTCTGGAAACTTCTGCTCCTGAAATTTATAATACTTTGCCATCCCTGCAATAGTCGTCGCTTCAGCGCCTAAAAAAAACAATCAATCAGCTCCGTTGCAAACGGTTTACTGACATTGAGCTGAGCAATTACAAATTCCCTTTCAATAAAGCGTGGTTGTATGCGGGCGAGTCATATTGTGCCAAAATGACGTGTTGTGTGCCGTTCTGGCGCTCGTAAGCCGATGGCTATGCACTTACTGTGTCGTTTGGCACAGCCTCTGCTATAACTACTGACAAAGTGTCAATATTTCGACTGCCAAGTCGGAACCTGTGAAGGGGTATAGCTGAGCCATGTTCGATAATAAATCTATTCTAATAACCGGCGGTACTGGATCTTTTGGTAAAAAGCTGACTAAAACGTTGCTCGAGCGCTATAAACCCAAAAAGATCATTATTTTTTCGCGTGATGAACTCAAGCAATTTGAAATGCAGCAGCAATTCAATAATGAGACCATGCGTTATTTTATTGGCGATGTGCGAGATAAAGAACGCATTACCCAAGCTTGCGAAGGGGTTGACTACGTTATTCATGCCGCCGCTTTGAAGCAGGTGCCGGCCGCCGAATACAACCCAACCGAATGTATTAAAACCAATATCAATGGTGCCGAAAATGTCATTCGTGCTGCGCTGGCTAACCGCGTGCATAAGGTCATTGCGCTCTCGACGGATAAGGCGGCATGCCCCGTAAACCTCTACGGTGCCACTAAGTTAGCGTCGGATAAGCTCTTTGTCGCCGCCAATAATATGGCTGCCGGTAAGACCGAATTCGCCGTGGTGCGCTATGGCAATGTGGTCGGTTCTCGCGGCTCTGTTGTGCCGTTTTTTCAGCAATGGGTGGCCGACAATAAAGGGGACCTACCCATCACCGACCCCGAGATGACACGCTTTTGGATTACGCTTCAGCAAGGGGTAGACTTTGTACTGACAAACTTTGCGCGCATGCATGGCGGTGAAATATTTGTGCCTAAGATTCCAAGCGTGAATATTCTCGAGTTAGCCGAGGCGGTAGCACCCGGTGTCACTACGACTGTGGTCGGAATTCGCCCAGGCGAAAAACTTCACGAAACCATGTGCCCTCAAGACGACTCCCACCTAACAGTGGAATTTGACGATCACTACGTGATCACGCCAACCATCAAGATGTTTCGGCCGGTAAACTTTGAATATAACAAGCAAGGCCAAATCGGCAAACCGGTGGCAAAAGGGTTTTGTTACAACTCGGGTAACAACACGGATTTTTTAAGCGTTGCGCAAATAAAAGCGCTCCATGCGAGCGCCGATTTATGATTCCGTATGGCCGCCACAACATTGATGAAGACGATGTGCAAGCGGTCTGCACGGTATTGCGCTCGTCTTGGTTGACTCAGGGGCCTACCATCGAGGCCTTTGAGAATGCGCTTACACGATTTACCAACGCTGAGCACGCAGTCGCTGTCAGCAGTGGTACAGCGGGTTTACATATGGTGTGTTTAGCGCTGGGGCTGGGTGAGGGAGATTATTTATGGACTACACCCAACTCGTTTGTGGCGTCGGCGAATTGCGGTTTATATTGTGGCGCCGGCGTTGAATTTGTCGACATCGACCCTGTTACGCGAAACCTGTGTCCGGATAAACTCGCGGCTCAATTAGCTCAGGCAAAAACCGAAAATATATTGCCTAAAATTATTGTTGCTGTGCATTTTGCGGGTTTGCCCTGTGATCTTAAACGCTTGCGCGAGCTCGCCGATTTTTACGGTATTTACTTAGTGGAAGACGGCGCACACGCAATTGGTAGCCGCTACCTTGACAGCCCTGTGGGCAGTGGCGAGTACAGCGATGCGACTGTGTTTAGCTTTCACCCTGTAAAAACATTGGCGGCGGGCGAAGGCGGGGCTGTGCTCACAAATGATGGGCAGCTTGCAAAGCGCGTGCGTCAGTTGGCAACGCACGGGGTAGAGCGAGCCAACGATAGTTGGCAACAGCCAGCGAGCTCGCCCTGTTACTACGAGCAACAGCAGCTAGGTTTTAATTACCGGCTCAGTGATATACATGCGGCGCTAGGCTTGTCGCAGCTGAACAAATTAGACCGCTTTATCGACGCAAGGCGAAAAATCGTCGCGCGCTATAACCAAGCCTTCGAAGGTTTAAAACTTCAGTTGCCGGTCGAGCCCGATGGTTATCATGCCGCTTGGCACATTTATGTTGTGGCTTTCGAAAGCGCAGAAAAACGCAACCACTGTTATCAAATGCTACGGGATAAGGGCGTCTTGCCGAATATTCACTATATCCCGATTCACCAACACCCTTACTATCAATCACTACCTCGGCACTTTGGTAGTCAATTTATTCATGCCGAACAGCACTATTGCCGTGCGCTCACCTTACCGCTTTTTGCTGATTTATCAGAGCGAGATCAAGCGCAAATTATTCAATGGGTAAGGGGTGCTGTGTGAGCTGTGTTGCTGTGATTCCCGCGCGCGGGGGTTCGAAGCGTATCGTTAAAAAGAATATTCGCAATTTTTTGGGGCGGCCGATTATTCATTATGCCATTGACGCTGCGAAACGCTGTGGTTTGTTTGATGACATTATTGTTTCAACGGACTGCGCAGAAATTGCCGCAGTTGCGAGGCAAGGCGGCGCCGCAACACCTTTTGTGCGGCCCAGCCATTTGGCCGATGATTTTACCGGTACCCAAGCGGTGATGCAGCACGCCCTTCAAGCGCTTGAAGCTGAGAACAAGCACAGTGACTACGCTTGCTGCATTTACGCGACCAGCCCTTTGTTGTGTTCGGACCGGTTGTGTGAAGGCTTCGATAAGCTGCAGCACCGTGACTGTGATTTTGTGGTATCGGCGGTATCATTTGAGTTTCCAATTCAGCGTGCCCTGCAAAAGCAAGGTGCGTGGTTGGTGCCCCTTCAGCCTGAGGCGATGGGGCAACGCTCTCAGGATTTGGCACCCATGTACCACGATGCGGCGCAATTTTATTGGGGTCGTCGCGATGCTTTTGTACAGCAGCGCCCGCTGTGGGGCGGCAAAACGCAGGCGGTAATCCTACCTGCAGGCGATGTGCAGGATATCGATACGCCCGAAGACTGGCAGATGGCAGAGCTTAAGTACCGTTTGAAGCAAGCCGCACGGGGCACTGGGGGCGCAATGTGAGTGATCGGCGGGTTCTTTTTCGGGTAGATGCTTCGC